>JANNWF010000088.1:0-3445 GCA_031408455.1 Pseudoxanthomonas sp.
GGGGGGGTGGTCACAACCGCGCGGGGGGGGGCGCGGTTGGGGGTTTTTTTTTGGTGTTAAAAAACGATCGCCCGGTCCGGCCGCTCCCACAGGTTCGGTGGCGGCCAACGGGACTCCCAGGCTGGCTCGAAGACTCAAAGGTGCGCCCCAGCCCCCAGCCCCCAGCCCCCAATCCCGCCCTCCAACCCGCTGAACTCAAGCAAGTATTAACAAAACTAATCACATACATTGAAACATTTATCTTTGCGATGGTCGAGGTTCAGGACTATGGTCGACACCCGAATGTTGCAGTGCAGCGGAGATCGTCAATGGCGGCAGTGATGAAGCAAGCGAGCGGAATCCGCGTCGAGGCGGCGGCAACCGCTGGTGTGGACGAGATCCTCACCCCGGCGGCGCTGGATCTGCTGGCCGAGTTGCATCGGCGCTTCAATCCGACCCGACAGAGCCTGCTCGCCGCCCGGCAGGCGCGCCAACAACGCTTCGACGCCGGTGAGTTGCCGGACTTCCGTGCTGACACCCGCGCCATTCGTGCCTCCGACTGGAGCGTGGCAAAGGTGCCAGCGGCGCTGCAAGACCGCCGAGTGGAGATTACCGGGCCGGTGGATCGCAAGATGATCATCAATGCGCTCAATTCCGACGCCAAGATGTTCATGGCGGATTTCGAGGACTCCACCAGCCCCACTTGGCCCAATCTGATTGACGGCCAGATCAATCTGCGTGATGCCGTTGCCGGCACCATCAGTCTGACCAATGAAGCCGGCAAGCACTACGCGCTGAAGCCCGACGCAAGCTGCGTGCTGCTGGTACGGCCGCGCGGTTGGCATTTGAGCGAGAAGCACGTGCTGGTCGATGGCCAGCGCATGTCAGCAAGCTTGTTCGATATGGCCGTGTTCGCCCTGCATTGCGGCCGCGCCCTGCATACGCGTGATCGCGGTCCCTACTTCTACTTGCCCAAGCTGCAAGCGATGGAAGAGGCCGCGCTGTGGGACGAGGCGATGACCTTCATCGAAGTTCGCCTTGGCCTGCCGATTGGCACCATGAAGGTCACCGTCTTGATCGAGACCCTACCGGCAGCGTTCGAGATGGACGAGATCCTGCACGCCCTGCGTGGGCGCATTGTCGGTCTGAATTGCGGACGCTGGGACTACATCTTTTCCTACATCAAGACGTTCCGCCGGCATCCGGATCGCGTGCTGCCCGAGCGCGGCCAGATACCGATGACGGTGACGTTCTTGAAGTCTTATTCGGAACTGTTGATCCGTACCTGTCATCGCCGTGGCGCGCATGCGATGGGCGGCATGGCGGCGCAGATTCCGATTGGCAACGATCCTGCCGCCAACGAAGCCGCGATGACCCGCGTGCGCGCCGACAAATTGCGCGAGGCAACCGCTGGCCACGATGGCACCTGGGTGGCGCATCCGGGCTTGATTCCGATTGCGCAGACGATCTTTGATGAACACATGCCGGCGGCGAACCAGATCGCCAGCAAGCCACGCCTCGACGTGCAGGCGGATCGCGATGCGCTGATCGCGCCTGCCAGCGGCAGCATCAGCCGGCTCGGCTTTCTCAACAACATCGACGTTTGCGTGCGCTACCTCGCCGCCTGGCTGGAAGGTCTCGGCTGCGTACCCATTCATCACCTGATGGAAGACGCCGCCACCGCCGAGATCTCGCGTGTGCAGTTGTGGCAGTGGCTGCATGTGGGTGGCCAGAAACTCGATGACGGCAGCCCGATCGATTTTGCCCTGTTCGATCTGGCCATTTCGGGCGTCGCTCAGCGTCTGCCTGATTCAGGCCTGCCGGGTCAATCACGAATTCCGGAGGCCGTGCGCATGCTGGCCGAGATGACACACGCCGCTGAGCTGGCGGATTTCATCACGCTGCCGGCTTACGAAAGGCTCGACTAAGCCCTTCAACCTCTTTTAGCCCCTCTCCCCTCGGGAGAGGGGTTGGGGAGAGGGTACGACCCGCCACTCGCTTGCTGATTTCTAACCGCCAGATCGTTCCACCCATCACCCCCACGCAAGACCCGAACCCTCACCCCCGCCCCTCTCCCGAGGGGAGAGGGGAGAAGAGCCGACCCGTGACCTGGGTCATTACTACCGTAGAAGGCAGACCCATGAAAACCTCACTCCCCACCGCCGAACAACTGCAACTGGACTGGGACAACAACCCGCGTTGGAAAGGCATCACTCGCGGCTACAAGGCGGCCGATGTGGTGCGGTTGCGCGGCTCGGTGCATATCGAGCATTCGCTGGCCAAGATCGGTGCCGAGAAGCTCTGGAAATCGCTGCACAGCGAGCCCTTCGTCAACGCACTCGGCGCGCTCACCGGCAACCAGGCGATGCAGCAAGTCAAAGCCGGCCTCAAGGCTATCTATCTGTCCGGTTGGCAGGTCGCTGCCGATGCCAACCTCGGCAGTCAGATGTACCCCGACCAGTCGCTGTATCCGGCCGACTCGGTGCCAGCGGTGGTCAAGCGCATCAACAACACCCTGCTGCGAGCCGATCAGATTCAGACCAGCGAAGGCACCGGCGACATCGACTTCCTGCAGCCCATCGTCGCCGATGCGGAAGCCGGCTTCGGCGGCGTGTTGAACGCGTTTGAGCTGATGAAAGGCATGATCGAAGCCGGTGCCGCCGGCGTGCATTTTGAAGACCAACTGGCCTCGGTGAAGAAGTGCGGCCACATGGGCGGGAAGGTGCTGGTGCCGACCCGCGAAGCGGTTGAGAAGCTGGTCGCGGCACGCTTGGCCGCCGATGTGATGGGCGTGCCGACCTTGATCGTCGCCCGCACCGACGCTGAAGCCGCGGACTTACTGACTTCCGACATTGATCCCAATGACATCGGTTTCTGCACCGGTGAGCGGACGATGGAGGGTTTCTACAAGACCAACAACGGCCTCGACCAAGCCATCTCGCGCGGTCTCGCCTACGCGCCTTACGCCGACTTGGTGTGGTGCGAAACCGGCAAGCCCGACCTCGAGTTCGCGCGCAAGTTTGCCGAAGCCATCCACGCCAAGTTCCCCGGCAAGATGCTCGCTTACAACTGCTCGCCGAGCTTCAACTGGAAGAAGAATCTCGACGACGCCACGATTGCCAAATTCCAGAAAGAAATTGCCACCTACGGCTACAAGTTCCAGTTCATTACCCTGGCCGGTTTCCACTCGCTGAACTACGGCATGTTCAATCTGGCCCATGGCTACGCGCGGCGGCAGATGAGCGCGTTTGTCGAGCTGCAAGAAGCTGAGTTCGCGGCGGCGGAGCGCGGCTTCACTGCGGTCAAGCATCAGCGCGAAGTCGGCACCGGCTATTTCGATGCGGTTACCCAGACCATTCAAGGCGGCAAGTCATCGACCACCGCGCTGAAGGGTTCGACCGAAGAAGAGCAGTTCCACGAGGAAAAGACGGCGGCGTGATTCGCGGATTTATCCAAGCGGCCTAGC
>JANNWF010000089.1:0-1706 GCA_031408455.1 Pseudoxanthomonas sp.
GCTCACTGATGACCACGGACCGGAGGCGTACTGCTCGCCGTACAGCAGGCGCAGGACCAAGGGTGCACAGGAGATTCCGGCTACAGCAACCAGGGACGATACTCCCAGCAGCAGCTTTGCATAGCCTTCCATTTGCAGGCGATATGTGGCGGTGTCACGCGCTGCCGCGACACCCAGCGAGGCGATCAGCGGCGTCACGAACAGCCACGCCGTGTCCGCCATTGGCACCAGCAATCGTTGCGCAGCGCTGAAACTGGCAAGGGCTTCGGGCGCCGCAAGCTCCCACAGCATGAATCCACCCGAGTAGGTACTAAGCTTGTAGCACACGCCGGCCATCCCGATCATCCATCCGGACTTCAACAGCGGCCACATCGCGGCGGGTAGCCAGGGCGCACGCAGGGGCTCACCCAGCATACGCAGCGCCAGCCAGCGGGTACCCAGAACCTGTACGATCTCGCGGATCACAATCAGGAGCGCGATGACGGCACCACCGGCATGCATGCGCAAGGCTGCCAGACTCAGCAGCAGGAAACCAAGCTGGCCTGACAGGCCCAGTACAGTGAGTTGCCCGTATGCTTGGCGGATCTGGAATACAAGCTGGTAAGCATGCAGGTGCAAAAGGAAGAGCCCGCAAGCCACCCCGAACAGCACAAATCGCTGATCGCGGTGTTCGACGTAGTTGCTGAAGGTCAACCCGAGAATCAGTACAAAAACAAGCGCCGCGACCAGTCGGCGCAATGCCAGCAGGGTTGCCAGCGTTTCCCGCTCGCGGTCCGGTCGCGCAGCGATTTCGCGGATCGCGACAGCGGCAGTCCCCAGGTCGAGGATCTCGATGGCCACAATGTAGATGCTCGACACTAATGCCACGAAGCCGAAGTCTTCAGGCGCGAGTCGGCGTCCAAGCAAGGCAGCCACCGCGATATACAGGATCAGCCGCCCGGCCTGGGCGCAGAGCAGAATGACCTGACTTCTGGTGACGGCATTGAGCTTCAAGGCGCAGCCCTTGTTCCAACCGGCGAGCTCGTACAGGTTGCAAAAATGTTGATTGTTCCGGTAGGGTTCGGGCGTTCACGGCAGCGCTGCGATGTTGACCGTGTTGACCGGAATGGCCAAAAATAATTATACTCACGCGTTACGCTTGAAATCGCTGGTGCGTCGGAGTCCGGCCTGCAACCGAAAGGGCGGCGCCAGCCCCTACCAGACGCATGTCTCCTGCGCGATCATTGCGAAACGCTATCGAATATTGAGCGTTTCATGTTCATGTCGGGACTAGATCTGCCTCAAGAAATGCGAAGTTGCGGGCGGGCTTCGCGACGCGCGCGTCTGGTACTTGCCCTACGACCTGCTCATAACCAACCCTTTAGGTAGTCGCCATATCTGCGGACTGTGTCCTGCTCCATTCATTGCGAGCCCGTTGCGCGACGACAGTCCAGCGCATGATCGTCAATTCAGGCCGCTTCCCGCTCCGCCAGGGCCTGCGATGACCGGGAAGTGCAAAACACATGACATGACGAGGCCCCAAACCGTGGCTGTCAAGCGTCGGGCACCTGGCGACGATCGAATCACGAGGACCCACCGATGACCCTGCCGCCAATCGAACAACGCATCGCCAACGAACTCGCAGTCCCCGTAGCCAAAGTACAAGCCGCGGTCCGCCTTCTGGACGAAGGCGCCACCGTGCCCTTCATCGCGCGCTACCGCAAGGA
>JANNWF010000090.1:0-13087 GCA_031408455.1 Pseudoxanthomonas sp.
GTTCCTGATCCCGGCACTTGGCCCGAATGAGTAGAGGCGCGTTTTGTCGACGTCCATCCTCCAGCTCCGCATCGAGCTGCTGCACATCGAGCCGCTGATCTGGCGGCGCCTTCAAGTGCCCGGCGACTACACGCTCTGGGACCTGCATGTCGCCATCCAGAGCGCACTCGGCTGGAATGATTCCCACCTGCACGCGTTTGCCCAGCTGGATCACCCGGACGGTGGTCCGCGGTTCGGCATCCCGATGGACGAGTTCGACGATATGGCCCCCACACTTCCCGGCTGGGAGCATCGCGTGGCCGACGTCCTCACTCCGGCCAATCCACGCCTCGAGTACGGGTACGATTTCGGCGACGGCTGGGAGCATGTCATCACCCTGGAAGCGATCCTAGTCGCGGCCCCGGGCAAGAAGTACCCGCGCTGCACCGCCGGCGAGCGATCCGGTCCCCCGGATGACTGCGGCGGGCCAAGCGGCTACGAAAGCCTGCTCGAGACCCTGGCTAACCCCGAGGATCCGGAGCACGCCTCATCCCACGTCTGGGCGGCCAGCCAGAAGGGCCTGCGCGGCAGGTTCGATCCCGAGGCCTTTGACGAGCAGCAGGTCAAGTTCGCGAATCCGGCGCCTCGCTTGAAGCGACTGCTGGCGCATTTTGCCTCGCGGCGGTAATTCCGTCTTCAGTTCGGCTGCGCTCGCTCCTCGACCGCGCCAATCTCCAGAAACGGGTTTGCGCCCAACAGTCAGGCACGCATCTGCCTCGAGATTTCCGCGAGCGCGCATGCCGACGCCCCGGCCTTGCTCCCCGCCCCATCTTCCAACGCCTGCCGACGCCTGAGCTTCGGTCCTACCAAGGCCCACCGCGATCCTGACTACACGGGTCGTCATGTCTGGAAGCCTACCTTTCGCGTGGCAGCGGCGGTCACTCAGCCGAACCGCGTCCGTACGGCTAGTGTCCGCGTAGAAACGCCAACAGGGGCGCATAGTCCTTTGCATCCGCGGCTCGAATCGCCCCGAGATACCGGGATCGTTGTTCGTTTGCAGGCAGGTGAGTGCCCCAGTCGAAGGCTTCGAGCCCGTGTTTCGTCAGATAGGCATCCGCGAACACGCGCGCGCAGCGTCCGTTGCCGTTCGCGAACGGATGAATCCAGGTCAGCCGGTGGTGCAGACGCGCGCCTCGCTCATCGAGCGGATAGGTGTTGTACTCGTCCCAGGCGCGCACGTCGTCGAAGAGGTTTTTCAACTCCGTGGCGATGGCGCTCGGTGCCACGCCGATGTTTTTTTCGGAGGCTCGGTACTTTCCTGCCCACCGCCACACTTTGCTGAATAAACGCGTGTGCAGTTCGCGCAGAAACTCCTGCGTCGGCACGTCTCGCCGGCTGACCATCCGTTGCATCCACACCTGCCC
The DNA here is from genome assembly GCA_031408455.1 of Pseudoxanthomonas sp. Taxonomy (GTDB): domain Bacteria; phylum Pseudomonadota; class Gammaproteobacteria; order Xanthomonadales; family Xanthomonadaceae; genus JANNWF01. The sequence continues at coordinate 1,404 of JANNWF010000090.1, forward strand.
TTCGCGGATGTTCTCTTCCTCGGCCACGTTCAGATCGCCGCGTGCGGCGATCCACGTCGGAATCAGGCCAGCGGCCTCATCCGGATCGAGAGGATTCTGGCCGTCATCCGTTGTTTCGGTGATCACTTCCGTGTCTTCCAGAGCCGGCGGTCGCTGATCAGGGAAGCGCTGTGTTCCTTCCTCCAACTGGCGAGGCTTGGGTCCTTCTCGTCCTGATCTTCCAGGCGCATGTGTGTACGCGTGCGGGCCTCTAGCTCTCTGGCCGCGTGGTCGCGTTGCCGTTCGACCATGGCCTGCAACGGCTCTCTTGGAACAAGCGCGTACACCAGATCGCAATTCATCGCATCCGCGAGCCGCTGCAGGCTGTCGAGCTGGATCGTTTGCTTCTGTTCGGATGTTTCCAGGCGCGACACGACGCTGCGCGTGACGCCGAGGCGACCGGAAAGGTCCTGCAGAGTCATGCCCAGTGCAGTGCGGAGGGCCTTGGACCAGCCGCCCTGCGGCACCGCGAGTTTGGTGCGCAGTTCGCGCAGCGACGACAGGCGGTCATCCAGCCGGATACGGGCGATGGAGGTCTTGGCGGACATGAGTCTGTGATCTTATAAAGCAACAAATTTATACTTAAAATTGCTTTATAAAGCAATAAAAACTAATGCAATGTTGTTTTATAGGGCGCTAATGAGGGCCTGCTCAATCGCTTCGATGGCCTCTCACAACAATGGCGTCTAGCTTCTCGGCAAACACCGACAGGCGGTAAACGGAGACGCTCGACGGCGTCCCCGCAGCCCCGAGATCACGGGCCCGGGCGCTGCCGTGGGCACGAACAACTGCCTGACCGTGGTGAGTCATGCCGCCGAACATGTTCCAGTTCCCAGCTCTTTGTCCATTTTGTAATTGTTCTTGTAGCGTGCTGGATGATGGCCGTTACTCGGGTCGCCGTGCCGGAAGGAGCCCGGATATCGGCGCTGAATCGACGTCCGGCGGCATCGCGGCGATCAGAAAGTGCTCGATGCCCGAACCCGGAATTAGCGCTTGCCGCTGAACAAGGCACTTTGCAATCCATTGCCGCTGCTGGGTTGTTGCGGCTTCCGAAGCCGGTTCGAATCCCTCCGGGCGCGCCAACTGTTTGCTGCTGACTTTTAGAAAGGGATTCCCGCTCGGCCTGAAGGCCTCGGCCTCGCGCGCTGCTGGCCTTGCCTGACGGCAACGCCAAAACGCAGCGTCCTCGACCCTCCGGGCGCGCCAGTTCCTTTGAAGTGTTGACTGCTTGGGATTTCAGCACTGCCTTATGGCCTCGCCAGAGCGCACCGCTGGGCCTGTCCTTCCCTCGGCCGAATCAAGTGCCGTATCTCATCGGTCTTGAAGACCGGCAGCATCGGTCACCCCGCCGTTGCAACTTTGTCGGCCTGTTTGGTGGTGCACGCGATCACCCAATTTTGCTCGCAAAACCACTGCTTGAAGCGTGGGTAGGCGCTACCCTGCAAGAGTCTTCCCTTGCTCTCTTGCTCTCTTGCTCTCTTGCTCTCTACAGCACCAAGAAGCAAGATCAGAGTGAGCGTTTCCACGGCTTCGGTCGGCGGCTTCCCGTGAGATCCCGATGAACGATTTACTGCTGCATGATTTTCAGACGGCGGGCCAAGCAGTTCTCGGGTTCCTGCACCGACGATTAGGTTTCGATCTTTGGATGGTCACTCGCACCGAGGGTGATGACTGGATCGTGTTGCAGAACGAGGATCACGGTTACGGCGTCGAGCCGGGTGCGGTTTTTCGTTGGGCCGATTCATTTTGCTCCGAGATGATCAAGGGCAACGGCCCGCGCATCGCGCCGAGTTCGGAAGCCGTTCCTGCGTATGCCGCCGCGCCGATCGGGCGGCAGATCCGCATCCGCGCCTATGTCGGGCTACCCCTTTCGCGCTCGGACGGCAGTCTGTTTGGCACTCTGTGTGCGATTGATCCCGCATGCCAACCGGAGTCGATCCTCGAAGAGCAAGAACTCTTGGAATTGCTTGGAGCGATGTTGAGCACCATCCTCCAAACTGAGCTTAGCGCTGCAGACGAGGCTCGCCGTTCCGAAAAACTCCAAGCCGAAGCGTTGGCCGACGAGCTGACCCGCCTCTACAACCGCCGCGGTTGGGATCGGCTGTTGGCTTCCGAGGAGGAGCGCTGCCGCCGCTATGGTCATCCTGCGGCCGTCTTGATGATCGATCTGGACGAGTTGAAGCATGTGAACGACGTACACGGGCATGCGGCTGGCGATGCGTTGATCGTGCGCACGGGCTCTGCGTTGCGGAACGCTGCCCGCTCACTCGACGTCGTTGCGCGCCTTGGCGGCGATGAGTTCGGCATTCTCAGTGCCGAGTGTGATCGTGCGGGCGGCGAAGCCCTGCTCAAGCGTGTTCGGGCTGCCTTGAGCGAAGCCAACGTCAAGGCCTCGGTAGGACTCGCCATGCGCGACCCCTCGGTCGGTCTCATCGGTGCCTGCGCTATCGCCGATGAACTGATGTACGCCGAGAAGCGCTCGCGATGACTGGCTCCATCGCGAGTCGCTGAACCGTCTTCTTCAGACGCGCTCGAATCCCTTGGTGATGCCCTCAGCGAGCATCTGCTCGGCCAATGCTTGGGCCCGTTCGGCGTTCGCGGCAACTTGGGTGCTCAGTTTCAGTGCCTCGGCGCGTTTGCCCGAATAGTCGGTCCAGAACACGACGTATGGAAATCCCTCGCTTCCACCGCGCTGGGCGACCACCAGTTTGCGCAGCATCTCGCCTTTGACGTAGACCTCACGGCGAAGCACTTTTGGCTCGCCATCGGGTGGCAGTGGCTCCGGCCGGCCGCCTTCGGGCCTAATCTGCTCGATCCGCGCACCACCTTCGGCCAGCTGTTTATCTTCACGTAGCCGCAGAATTCGCGGGAAAGTGAGCTTGGGCATCGCCGCCAGTCCGACGAAAGACCAGCCAGAGCCTTGCCATTCCAACACCTGCGTGCGTTGCAGCCGCTCACGCGCGTCCTGAACGATTAGATCCTCGCCTTCGAGCTCAAGAATCAACTGGGGTCGGACAAAACGCACCGCGCGGCCGGAGGAGTCGGTCATCGCCAACGGATCGGCGACCACCAGCGGCTTTAACTGTTCCAGCAATTGGACCCGCTGTTCGTCGCTCAATCCGGTGCCCGGCCGAGCCAGCACCTGTACCCACGGCGGCGCCCCGTTGTAGCTGAGTCCGCACAGCAACGAGGTCACCCCGTATTTGTCCTCGAACGCGTCTTCGACAAACCCGATCACCACCGCATCGAGGTTGACCCGTGGTTTCAGCTTGTAAAGTTCCGGCCGATCCAGCCGTCGCACCACCAGGCCTTCTCCACCCACACGCATCGCTTCTGCAAAACGCACTGCCACCTGCGACTCCGGCTCGATCACTCCTAGTGCTCGATGGCAGGACTGGCCGGGGTCGCTCCCCAGCCATTGCTCCAGCAATTGCCACACCGGTTCGAAGCCGCCAGGCTGCTTGCGGAGATCCTTGCCATCGGCCATCAGGATATCCAGACCGATCAGCTTGAGCTGCGCCACATCGGCGGCGCTGCCACTAAAGCTCACCCGGATCACCTCGGAAATCCCGGCGTGGGTTCCGGGCTTGTGCGGCAGGGCCAGCTCACAGCGGACCAGCGCCTTGCGCACGCCTGCCTGTTTCAGCTTCTGCTCGAATGCCAGCAGCGCTGGAAATCCGATCCGCACGCGCCCCGAGGGTGCGTTAAAGCAAACCGGCGTCTTGCCCTCCTCAAGGTAGACGTACACCCCTTCGCCGTCGTACTTGTCGCTGATGAGCACGCGTTCGGATCCGGTGAAGCGCTGTTCGGCCTGCTCGCGGGTCAACGAGGCCATCTTGTGCATCAGCGTGTTTTCGTGCTCGGCCGCCACTGCCAGCAAGGTGTGGTCGGTGATGGCACTGGCGGTGGCGATCTGAAAACCATTGCCACGATCGGTCAATCGGCTGAGTTCGATCATTCGCCCAGTTCCGGCAGTTTCAGCTCTTGGTCGGACAACAGCAGTAGCAACTTGTAGCGCCCATCCGCGTGCACTTCGCCATGCAGCAGGGCCCGGTAGGGCGCGCCACCGTGGCGGATCACCAGCGGCAGATTGCCCTTGGGGCCGGCGCCGAGTATTGCTACCTCCTGCTTCGAAGATAGTTCGGCGGCAATACCCTTCAAGAAGTCGAAGGTCAGGCCGTCGGTATGTGCCAGTTGCAGACTCTGCTTGATCACGAACTGGCTGAGCGCCTCGCGCAGTGGCAGGCGTTTACCGAGCTTGACCGGATGCAGCTCGTCCAGATTCGCTGCGCGCACCAGCTGCGGCCGCCGCGCTTTTTCGGCACCGCTAGCGTCGTAGATCACATCCACCATCTTGAAGTCGGCGACCGGTTTGCCTGGCTCAGCGGGGTCGTACCAAGCGGGTGTCAGCGTTTCGGCCTCGAACACCAGTCCAGCCGTGTGCAGATCGATTTCCGGATCGCCGTCCCGCAGCGCTTCGAGGCTGGTCGCCGCGCCGCTGACCAGTCCCTTCGCCACTCGCGCCGTCACCACGGCCGCGCCACTAGGCAAGCGCAGCTCGACCTTGCGACGCGGTCGTGCGGTCGGCAGTCCGTGCAGGCCGACATGGGCGCTCTTGCCGTTGAAATCCAAATGCAGATTCAGCATGGGTGTTTACTCAAACCATCGAAAAGTCGAATTCATCGGCGTCGTCCTCGTCCTCTGCTTCGGCATCAAAGAACTCGTAGGCCACGCTCAAGTCCAGCCACGTGGTCTGGCGGGCCTGTCCGACCAACAAAAACGCTTGCTCGGGACGCACCAGCAGCAGTGCTTCATTGGCCTGATTGCTCTTGCGGAAATTGAAGCTGCTGCGATACAGCCCAGGCTCGATCCCGCTGCCGATCAGCGGATACACATCGCGCACGGCAAACTCGGTCAGCGCGCTCAGCACAACCGGCTCCAGGTCCAGCCCGCTGTCAAATGAAGACGGCACCACCGGCGCTGGCTCACCGTCCATCCACTGCTGCGCTTCCTCAATTGGGGAACCTTCTGGATCGACCTTCAAATAGCCCAATGCGCCACTGCCAAACAGCCGCCCGTCACCCGCCAGATGACCGCGCGACATGGCTTTGCCATCGCGCTCGGCGATGCGTCGGGCATGGCCGTAAAGATGCTTCTTCTCTACCTTGCTGCCCAGATCGAAGGGGACTTCGCGACCGTCCAGTCGCAAGAGCAGAGGTTTGGCCATGGCTGGATGCGGGTGGTCAGGAGGGACCCTCAGTTTACCGATCCCGACCGCGGCAGCGCGGCGCGCGGCGCGGATCAGCCCGGGCCTTGCGTTGCGCGACGTGTAGCGAGACGTCGAAATCGCGGTCTGTGGGCCCAATCCAAGATGGCAGCCACGCTTGATCCCGACTTCGCAGGGATGAGGAGCCCCAACGAAGTGCCATTGAATGCCCAGACCTGCTTCGCGCACTCAACCGATCAGCAGTTCACGCAACGTGGCCCAATCGCTGTGCAGAGTTGGCTGCGGTGCGAACGTCTGCAGATAGATCCATGCGTATACATAGCCGCCGAGCTGACCGCCCGCGAGCAAGCTCTCCTCGCCCATCTCGGCGGCGACATGCCGATTGGTGGGATGGCGATGCAGCTGGAACATCTGCATGAACTGGCGATGGACCTCCGGATCCTCGCAGCGCAGCACGCCCACGCCGTCTACCGGCTGTTCCCTTGCGCTCTTGGCGATGAGCTGCAGCAAGGTCCATTGCTGCGGGATGATCGCGACGCTCTTGCGCACCGCCAGCACCCGCCGCAACAAGGCAAGGTCACCGGAAAGCAGGGCGGCGTAAGCCGCGAACTGGAGTCTGAACAGTGCGGCGACGTGCAGATGCTTGCGTTTGCCTAGTGCTTCCAAGCGTTCGGCAATCGTGCGTGCCACTAACGTCAGCAGCGTGCGATCGGGTGCCGCCGCGTCCTGCATCGTGGATGCCGCGGCAAGCCAGACGATCGCCTGGGCGGGAAGCAGCCCCGGGTCCGTGTCATCGCGCAGCAGCTCGGCCAGCATGCGTTCGCGATTGCGGTTCATCGCCACCAGCAGACGAACCGCGTGCTGCGGATCTTCATCGAGCAGGAGCAGTCGCAAGGCACAGCCCAAGGAAAAGTTCGCGTGTGTATCCAGCATCGCTGCAAGCGGGCCATCGAGGCCTTGCTCCAGTGTCTCCACGAACGTGGCGTCGGGTTTCTCGAACCCGACGCGCGCAAACGCCTCGTCCCAGACCGCGTGCAACGATGTCAGTCCATTGATCATTCCGAGGCACTCGTGGTTGGCTGCCGAGTTTCACCGATCTATCGAATCGCCCGATCCAGGTTTGGTGTCCGATTCAGGATCAGAGCAGGGCACCCCTGCTGTTCACGGCTCGCCCGCGCAAGACATGCTGACAGCGTTCTGCATTTTGAGTCAGCGCAACGGCGCGCAAGCCTGGTCCCTCATTCTTGCGCTGGCTCGTCAGTGGTCGAATCCTCGCCGCGCACCTGACCGGTCATGACTGCCCATTCGCCGAACTTGTCCAGGTAGACGGCGGCCTCGCGTTTGCGGCGCACTGCCTTCGTCATGTCGCTGTGATACGTGCGCACGGTGAAGTCGACCAGCGCAGCGGTGACCTCGCCGCCAGGCGGTATGCCATCGATCACGTCCTGCTCGTTGGCGGGATGGGTGCTGCCGAACTTGATCTCGTTGAACGCGATCGACGTGCGCGGTGCGAAGTTGCTGCCGCTGGTCTCCCAAGCCGCCCGCATCGCGCGTTCGACGTCCTCGCGCTGTGGTTGCACAGCGCTGCCACCACATGCACCCAAGACGACTGCGGCAAGCAGCACGGACAGCAACGCTCGAATCGGCTGCATGTTCACCCCTCATGGTTGTTGATCGAGAATCGCCGAACGCGGGCGAGGGGACAAGCCCTCGGAAGAAAATGAACGCTGCGGTCGCGTCGCAATAGGTTGGACGTGGGCCGTTCGTGGTCCCGCTTCGAAACGTTCAGCACCAGAGTCGGCCGAGTCAATCGATCCGCGACGGTCCGTATGGTGCGTTGCCGCACAGCGCTGCAAACGGTGGAGGTCGCATCGTCTGGCTTTGCTCAGGAGATCGCAACCATGTCCGTGCACGCAGTGATGACCGCAAACCCGGCCTGCTGTTCGCCATCCACGCCGTTGCGGCTGGTCGCCGCAATGATGAAGGAGAACGACTGCGGACAGATTCCGGTGGTGAATGAGGACGGCAGCGGCAGACCGGTTGGAGTAGTCACTGACCGCGACATCAGCATTCGGATGGTCGCCATCGGCCGCAACCCGCTGGACGCTACCGCCCAGGACTGCATGAGCACACCCTGCATTACGATCTCTGCGGACAGCAGCCTGGATGACTGCTGTGAGGCCATGGAGTCCGCCAAGGTACGTCGACTGCCGGTGGTGGATGGCGAGGGACGCCTTTGCGGCATCGTTGCGCTGGCCGACATCGCTCGTCACGCCAATGCAGCAGCGACCGTCGAAGTCGTCAAAGAGGTCTCCGCCGCGGGTTAAGCGCTCGGCGACGACGACCGCACGTCGTTGGACCTCTGCCAGCTCAGGTTGGGGGACTCTTGGTCGAGTCCGCCGGCTTGCGGGCGGCAGCGCAGGATTGCGGAGTTGAGACTCGCCACGTCTTCACCGTGACGTTCAACATGGCGCATCAAACTCAACCTACTTTGACTCTCCTTGCCCCGTTGCGAGGCTTCCGCCTGAGATCGCTTGCGAGCCCAATCCCCTGCACCGATGATGCTAGCTGCTGCCCATTGCTAGTCACGTCAAGGCCGCCTGATATCTGATGAGAGTTTTTCGCTGTGAGAGTTGTGCGGCGCTGGTTTATCTCGACAGTGCGCACTGTCTGCATTGCAACGCCACGCTTGGCTACATCGCGGAAGAGCGCACCTTGGGAGCTTTCACGCCTGCAAGCGATGGCTCGCTGCTTCGCCACGGTGAACAACAACATCGCTGGCGGCATTGCGAGAACGTCGCTACCGCTTGCGCCTGCAATTGGGTGATTCGCGATGACGAAGCTAGCGCGCAGTGCCGATCGTGTCGGTTGACCGCATCCATTCCAGATCAGAGCATTGTTGAGAATCAGCAGGCTTGGCACGATCTTGAGTCGGCCAAGCGCAGCTGGTTGGCGAGTGTGTTGGATCTGCATTTGCCCGTTTGCTCGCAGTCCGAAGACGCGCAGCGCGGGCTGTCGTTTCATTTCTTGCGGCAGTTGGATGCGTCGCGTCCGGTGTTCACCGGCCACGATGCCGGCGACATCACCATCAATGCGATCGAGTCCGATCCGGTGCAACGCGAGCGCTGCAAGCTCGATCTGCATGAGCCGTATCGAACTTTACTGGGCCATTTTCGCCACGAGTCCGGCCACTATTACTGGGACCTGCTGGTCAAGGATTCGCCACTGATCGAACCATTCCGCGCCCTGTTTGGCGACGATAGGAGCGACTACGCGGAGGCGCTGGACCGGCATTACCGCGAAGGCCCGGCCGTCGACTGGCAAGCGGGCTACGTGAGCGGCTACGCGACCATGCATCCGTGGGAAGACTGGGCCGAAACCTGGGCGCACTATCTGCACATGGTGGACCTGCTCAGCACCGCCAACGGCTGGCAGCTCAAGGTGGGTGTGTTCGATGCCGAGATTGTGCAACTGCCCAGTTCGGATGAGGCACCACTCGCGGACGAGTTCGTCGCGCTGCTGCGCGCGTGGACGCCGCTGACGCTGGTGGTCAACAGCTTGAATCGTAGCCTGGGACATACGGACGCCTACCCGTTCGCTTTGTCGCATCGCGCTTTGCGCAAGATGCAGTTCGTCCACGATGTGATCAAGCCGTTGATGTGATTGAGCCACATAGTCCGACAGGCGATGTCCTGAACTGGAGGCCCAAGGGTTTGGCTGCTTCGCAGTAGCGCCTTCGCTACGCTCGCTCCCACAAGAGCTGGGTGCCAGCCTTCAATTGATGTGCAGGTGGCCAACCACCCAGCGGCAGCATTTCAGTTCGGCAATTCTGTTGCAGCTCTCACATCGGCGTTGCACCAAGAAAATGCAATCGCACTCGACCTGCATTGTGTCGCGCATTGACGGCCGCGCGGGTTTGACGCATCTAGGAACTTGGGTCACCTTGGCCCGCGCCGCAGTCGAGTCGAACCATGACCATCCAAGTTGCACTCAAACATCTCACCTCATATCGCTACGACCGGCCGATCACCATTGGTCCGCAGGTCGTCAGGCTGCGACCGGCGCCGCACTGTCGGACGCGGGTGATTTCCTACGCGTTGCGAGTGTTGCCCGAGGGTCACTTCGTCAATTGGCAACAGGATCCGCAGGCCAACTATCTGGCGCGGCTGAGCTTCCCCGAGAAGTCCGACCACCTGCGGATCGAGGTCGATCTAGTGGTCGAGATGACGGTGATCAATCCGTTCGATTTCTTTCTGGATGAAGCCGCGCGTTCAGTGCCGTTTGTCTACGACCCGGACGTCGAGCATGAGCTGAAGCCGTTTCTAGCGAAGTCGGCACTCACCCCGGAACTCAAGCGCTACCTTGCTTCATTGCCGCAGTCTGCTGAGCGCACCATCGATTTTCTGGTCGAGATCAACCGTCGACTGAGTCAGGACATCGGCTATTTGATTCGGCTGGAGCCCGGCGTGCAGACGCCGGAGCAGACACTAGGCTTGCGCTCGGGATCGTGTCGGGATTCGGCCTGGCTGATGGTGCAGCTGTTTCGGCGGCTTGGCATCGCGGCGCGGTTCGCGTCGGGCTATTTGATTCAACTGGTGGCGGATGAGAAGCCGCTGGAAGGGCCTAGCGGTCCCAGCGAGGATTTCACCGATCTGCATGCCTGGTGCGAGGTCTATCTGCCGGGGGCTGGCTGGGTGGGACTCGATCCCACCTCCGGGTTGTTTGCCGGCGAAGGGCACATCCCGCTTGCTTGCACGCCGGATCCGGGATCGGCCGCACCCATCAGCGGAGCGCTGGAGAAATGCGAGGTCACCTTCGAGCATCAGATGTCGGTGCAGCGCGTGCTGGAAACGCGCCGAGTGACCAAGCCCTACAGCGCCGAACAGTGGTTGGCCATCGAGGTGCTGGGGCATGACATTGACGAGGTGCTGGAGGAGCAGGACGTCCGCCTGACGATGGGCGGCGAACCGACCTTTGTCGCCATCGATGATGTCGAAGACCCGGAGTGGAATACGGCGGCGCTAGGTCCCAACAAGCGCAGGCTCGCCGAGAGCTTGTTCTGGAAGATGAAGGATCACTACGCGCCGCTCGGGCTGGCGCACTTTGGTCAAGGCAAGTGGTATCCGGGTGAGCAGCTGCCGCGCTGGTCGATGAACTGCTACTGGCGTCGCGATGGCGAAGCGCTCTGGCGCGATCAGTCGCTGATCGTGCGCGACGCTGGCAGCGCCGAGCATAGCGAGTCCGACGCCCAGGCATTTCTGGCGGAGCTTGCGGAACAGCTCGGCGTGTCGGCACGGCATGTGTTCCCGGCGTACGAGGATCTGCACTATTACCTGTGGCGCGAACGCAAGCTGCCGAAAAACGTCGACCCAGCGGATTCGCGCCTCAGTGATCCGATGGAGCGCGAGCGGCTGGCGCGGATGTTCGAGTGTGGGCTGGGCGCGGTGGTGGGCTATGTGTTGCCGCTGGCGCATTTTGCTGGCGACTGGCAAAGCAGCGCGTGGCAACTGCGCACGGGTCACTGTTTTCTGATCGCCGGTGATTCGCCGTTGGGCTATCGCTTGCCGCTGGACTCACAACCGTGGCTGGCGAAGGAAGACTATCCCTTCATCTTGCCCAAGGATCCGTTTGCCGAGCCGCCGCCGCTGCCTGTGATGCCACCGAAACCGACACCGCGCAGCGAGGCGAGCGCCGATGCAGCCATCGATGAGGCGGCTGGGACCAAACCGCTGGCGGCGGATGAAGTTGTGCGAACCGCCATCTGCGCCGAAGTGCGAGACGGACAGCTGCACCTCTTCCTGCCACCGCTGGAAGATCTGGAGCACTTTCTCGACCTGATTCACGCGCTCGAATGCACGGCCGCAAAGCTGCAATGCCCTGTCGTGCTGGAAGGCTACGAGCCGCCACGCGATGGGCGGCTGGAGACCTTCCGGGTGACGCCTGATCCGGGCGTCATCGAGGTCAACATCCACCCCGCCAGCCGTTGGGAAGAGATGGTCGAGCGCACCACGCACCTGTACGCGGTCGCGCGGGAGTGCCGCTTAAGCTCCGAGAAATTCATGCTCGACGGGCGCCACACCGGCACCGGCGGTGGCAATCATTTCGTGCTGGGTGGCGCGCGTGCGGCGGATTCGCCGTTCCTGCGCCGGCCCGACTTGCTGCGCAGTTTGATTGCCTATTGGCACAACCATCCCTCGCTGTCGTATTTGTTCTCGGGCAGCTTTATTGGGCCGACGTCGCAGGCACCACGGGTCGATGAGGCGCGCAATGACGCGCTGTACGAACTGGAGATCGCCTTCGCGCAGATTCCTGATGCCGGCACCGAGGTATCGCCGTGGATCGTCGACCGCATCCTGCGCAATCTGCTGGTGGATGTCGGTGGCAATACGCATCGAGCGGAGTTCTGCATCGACAAGCT
>JANNWF010000091.1:0-3984 GCA_031408455.1 Pseudoxanthomonas sp.
CTCGCTGGCGCAGGCGCGCGTCAGCGATCAGCACGATTACGCTGTGCTATTTCTGGATCTCGACGGCTTCAAGCTTGTCAATGACAGCTTGGGTCACGCGGCCGGTGACCTTTTGCTGGTCGCGCTTGCCGAGAAAATGAGCATGGCGCTGAGCGGCGAGGCGCTGGTGGCACGCTACGGCGGCGATGAGTTCACCATTCTTCCGCATGGAGCCTGTGATCACGGCAGGGCGCGGGAACTGGCTCGCCGCGTGCTCGACTTGTTTGAGGCGCCATTCGAGATCGGTGAGCAAGTTGCGTATTCCAGTGCCAGCATCGGTATCGTGTTGGGTCGACCTGAATATCGCAATTCGGTACAGCTTTTGCGTGATGCGGATACCGCCATGTATCGAGCGAAAGCGGCCGGCAAGGCCGGATATGTGTTGTTTGACGACACCATGCACGGCGCAGCACGCACTCGGTTTGAGCTCGAGCGTGACTTGCGGGCGGCGTTGCGAGGCGGCCAGTTTGAAGTTCACTACCAGCCTTTGGTGCGTTTGGCGGATGCTGGAATCATTGGCTGCGAGGCGCTGGTGCGCTGGAATCATCCACAGCGCGGCGTTTTGTTGCCGGGTGAATTCTTGCCAGTTGCTGAGGAAATGGGACTCATCGCGCAATTGGATGGTTGGGTACTCGAAACCGCGTGCGACCAGATCGTCGCTTGGCAAATCACTTACCCGGCTTACGCGGGATTGCGGCTGAACGTGAATTTGGATGATCGGCAGATGGGTAGTCCCACCCTCATCGACGAAGTCGCCATGGTCATTCAGGCCAGTGGCATCCCACCCTCCAGCTTGAGCCTGGAAGTGACCGAAACCGTGTTTCGCGGCGGTAGCGAGCAGGCCGAGCGCACTCGGCGGGCATTGGAAGCACTGAAGGGGTTGGGCGTGGGCTTGGTCGTTGACGACTTTGGCACCGGCTATTCGTCACTCGAATCGTTTGCGTCGGCACCGTTTGATTCCTTGAAGATTGATCGCGGCTTCATTCGCGATATGGAAACCAATCCCCGCCATCGAGCCATCGTCAAAACCATCGTGGCGTTCGCCAGCGATCTCGGATTGACGTTGACCGCCGAAGGCGTCGAGTCACAGGCGCAAGCCGACCTGTTGCAGTCCTTGGGTTGTAGCTTGGGTCAGGGCTATTTGTATTCGCCAGCGCTGGATGCCGCGGCGTTCGAGCGTTTGCTCAGCGCCTAACGCGCAAACATCTGCCCAGAATCAATCCACATGACGTGATGCCGCCGCGCTCTTTTCGTGCTGCGCTGCATCATGCTAGTGTCGGCGGCTTACTTTTGGAGCTCACTATGACGCGTGCCTTCAACTTCAGTGCTGGTCCTGCGGCGCTGCCAGAACCCGTCCTCCAGCGTGCGCGCGACGAGATGCTCGAATGGGGCACTGAGCGCGCGTCGGTGATGGAAATCAGCCATCGCAGCAAGAGTTTTATCGCGCTGGCGGAAACGGCCGAGGCCGATGTGCGCGAGCTGATGGGCATTTCTGCCGACTACGCCGTGTTGTTTCTGCAAGGCGGCGCGACCCAACACTTCGCGCAAGTTCCGCTCAATCTTGCTGAAGCGGGCCAAGCGGCCGACTATCTGGTCACCGGTGCCTGGGGCCAAAAGGCGGTGGCGGAAGCGGCACCGTATGTAAAAGCACGCGTCGCTGCTTCCACCGAAGCCGGCAACTTCACCGATCTGCCGGCGGCAGGCAGTTGGTCGGTGGATCCAGCGGCGGCCTACCTGCATTACACGCCCAATGAAACCATTCACGGCGTTGAGTTTCATCAGATACCTGATGCTGCCGGTGTGCCGCTGGTGGCTGATTTCAGTTCCACCATCTTGTCGCGTCCCATCGATGTCTCGCGCTTCGGGCTCATTTATGCCGGTGCGCAGAAAAACATCGGTCCCTCAGGTTTGGTATTAGTGATCGTTCGCCGCGACTTGCTCGCCCGCAGCGGTCAGCCCAAGGCGAAGGTGCTGAGCTACGCCGCGCAGGCGAAGGAAGGCTCCATGCTGAACACGCCGCCCACGCTGTCGTGGTATCTGGCCGGGCTGGTTTTTCAGTGGCTGAAAGCAGAGGGCGGCTTGGCCGTCATCGGCGAGCGCAATCGAATCAAGGCGGAAACCTTGTATTCGGCCATTGATGGCTCCGGCGGCTTCTACCGCAGCCCGGTCGCGTTGGCAGCACGTTCCTGGATGAATGTGCCTTTCACCCTCAAGGACGAGGCTATGGACTCTGCATTTTTGAAGGAGTCTGAAGCGGCTGGCTTGCTGGCATTGAAAGGCCATCGCGCAGTCGGTGGCATGCGCGCGTCGCTATACAACGCGATGTCACTGGCCGGTGTGTTGGCGCTGACTGAGTTCATGGCCGACTTCGCTAAGCGCAAGGGCTAGTCCGCGCCAACACAAATATTCTCGCGGCAAGACGGCAGCGACCGTCGTCGCATTCCGGGGGAGGCCCCACCCGTAGGACCCATGCATGTTCACTATTCAAACGCTCAACAATATTTCTCGTAATGGATTGGATCGCCTGCCGACGGATCGCTATCAGGTCGGCAATGACGTGGCCTCGCCCGATGCGGTGCTGCTGCGCTCGGCCGACATGCACAAGCTCACCATTCCGGAGTCGGTAAAGGCCATTGGACGCGCCGGCGCTGGCACCAACAACATTCCAGTCGATGCCTTGAGTGCGCGCGGCGTTGTGGTGTTCAACGCGCCCGGCGCCAACGCCAATGCGGTCAAGGAGCTAGTCATCGCCGGCATGTTGATGTCGTCGCGAAACCTCGGTGAAGCACTTGGCTTTTCAGCTGGCCTGCGCGATGCGGCCGATCCGCATCAGGCCATGGAAGCAGAGAAGAAACGCTTTGTCGGCACTGAGCTCGCAGGCAAGACCTTGGGTGTGGTGGGTCTGGGCGCGATTGGCGTCCGCGTTGCCAATGCCGCGCGAGCGCTCGGCATGCAGGTGTACGGGTTCGACCCGCATATGACCGTGGATGGCGCATGGCAGTTGTCGGCGGATGTGGTCAAAGCGGGCAGCCTCAATGAGCTGTTTGCGGCCGCCGACTTCATCAGCTTCCACGTGCCCCTGAACGATGCGACGCGCGGCATCTTTGGTGATGCAGCCCTGAGCGTAGCCAAGCGCGGCGTCGCCCTGCTCAACTTCGCTCGCGATGGCATCATTGACGCGGCGGCTCTGCGCAAGGGCTTGGCCGATGGCACCATCGGCCGTTACATCACCGATTTCCCGAATGTCGATCTGGTGGGTCATCCGCGGGTGATCAATCTGCCGCATCTGGGCGCGTCAACCCTTGAGGCAGAGGAGAATTGCGCGGTGATGGTGGTCGATCAAGTGCGCGATTTTCTGGAGAACGGAAATGTCGCCAATTCGGTCAATTTCCCGGCCACGCGAATGGCACGCGAGGGCGCAGCCCGTCTGTGCATCGCCAACCAGAATCGACCAGGCATGATCGGTCAACTCTCGCTGGTGCTGGGCGAAGCAGGCTTGAACATCGCGCAGATGCATAATGCCTCGCGCGGTTCGATTGCCTACACGTTGGTTGATATCGATGCCCCGGCGGATGCCGCCGCCATCGCGCGGATCTCTGCGCTGGAAGGCATTTTGTCGTTACGGGTGGTGTGATGGTCGGCAAGTCCAAAGTCAAGAAATCGAGCAAGGTTGGAGTCGCCGCCGTCGACGATGCGACGACCGGGCCCTTGGCTTTGGGCGAAGTGCGGCAACGCATCGACGGTATCGATCGCGAGATCCAATTGCTGATTGGCGAGCGTGCGCGGATGGCGCATCAAGTGGGACGCGCCAAGGGACCATTGAAGGCCGCAATCGACTACTACCGGCCCGAGCGCGAAGCCCAAGTGCTGCGCAAAGTGGTGGATCGCAACGACGGTCCCTTGAGCGATGAAGTGCTAGTGCGCTTGTTTCGCGAAATCATGTCC
>JANNWF010000092.1:0-6441 GCA_031408455.1 Pseudoxanthomonas sp.
AGTGAAGAAGCGCAGCCCACTGCACGGCACAGCAAACAAGTGCGCGTAGCTGTGTGCCATCGACTCGTTGGCTTTTTTGGTTGCCGCGTACAGAGTGATCGGATGCTCGGCCGGATGGTGTTCTGAGAACGGCATCGCGCCATTGGCGCCGTAGACCGAACTGGTGGATGCAAATACCAAGTGCTTCACACCATGCCGTCGACAGCCTTCAAGCACATGCAGAAATCCGGTGACATTGCTGGACACATACACGTGCGGATTCTCGGCGGCGTAGCGCACCCCCGCCTGTGCGGCGAGATTAACCACCGCGTCTGGCAACGCCTGCGCAAATGTCGACTCCATTGCCGCGCGATCAGCGAGATCAATAGGGTGATGTGAGTAGCTGGGATGCGCCTGCAACAACGCCAGTCGTGCCTGCTTTAAGCCGACGTCATAGTAAGGATTCAGGTTGTCGATGCCGACCACCTCATCGCCACGCGCAAGTAATTTGCTGGCGACATGAAAGCCGATAAAGCCTGCCGTCCCGGTGACCAGTATTTTCAATTCTTAGCGCTCATATGCGATGGCAACATTGGCGAGATCCCGCTCATTGCGACATCGTCGATGGTTGCCGCGGGGGTGGTTCGTTTCGCACTACCTCGGCACGCAACTCTTCGATCTCGCGCTCTAGGCGCACAAACTCAACTTGCTTGCGACGCAGGAAGTCAGCAGCGGCCTTGACCTTGGCACCGACGCCGCTGCTGGTCAGCACATAGGCATACGCCAGCTTGTTCTGACTGGTGCGGAAATTGTTGACCTTGACCAAGCCTTTGTCGATGAGCGCGCGCAAGCAGTAGTTGGTCTTGCCGAGCGACAGCCCAAGACGACGCGCAAGTTCGCGCTGCGACAGGTCCGGATTGTCGGTCAGTAAGCGCAATAACTGGAATCGAAGTTCGTCGTCCACGGCAATGAGGCTTGCAACGTTTGCCACGCTACCGCCCTACGGCGTGCTGGACGATCCGCTGAGCCCGGTTAGCGCTGGTTGTTGGTCGCCGCTACTGCTACGACGACGACTGAAACTAGAGCCGCGTTGCCAACTGGCTGCGCGGCAGCAACACTTCTCGCGTTGTGCCCAAAAACTCGAGCAACAAGCGCACGCGATCCATGCCTTCCTGCAAAACAAACACACCATCAAGACCAGAAAACGGCCCATCGGTTAAGCGAACTCGCTGCCCGGCTTGCAGTTCGGGCGCATCCAGCCGGACAAAACCGTCTTCGGCATCGATGCGACGCCGAATGTTGTCGATCACATTGGCCGGAATCTCCGCTGGCACGCCGCCAAACTTGACCAACCCCAAGGCACCGCGAGTAGAACGGACCGGCGCCAACGACGTGTGATCGGTGTCGGCCTGCAAAAAAATGTAATTGGGGAACAAACATTCGACCCGTTGTTTGAGCCCACTCACGGACCGCATCACCCGCCGCAACCGCGGCAGCAAGCACTCAAACCCTTGCCGGGTCAGGTGCTCGTGAGCAAGGGCCTCAGAACGAGGCTTAGTGGCAACAGCGAACCAAGCTTGCACGCAATTCCCTGTGGTGCGTTCAACACGTGAACGCAGGGTAGTTCATTGCTAGGAGGTGACGCAAGAGAACGGTCGATTTCTCGGGCTGCAGTCGAAGCGATGCAAATGCAGATGCCAGTGTCGATGCCTGAAAACCCTGAAGCCGCTACGTTCAGACCAGCGCAAACTCGACCTGCCCTCACCACGCAACCCGCACATGGGGGTAGGCTCGAATCTTCTCGTCTGCCGTGACTAAGGTGGCATTCCGCTCGCAGGCCAAGGCAGCGATCATGCGGTCGGCCGGATCTTTGTGAAACTCGCCGGGCAGGCGCGTCGATTGCACAGCCACGGCGGCGCTGACTGGCACCACCTCGATGCCAGCTAAGCTGCCGACGGCGAGCAGCGAAAATTCGTCATTCCAGCCCTTTCGCAGGCTCAGGACAGGCCGGCCTTCGTCCGCGCCGGAATCCAGAGGTTGCAGCCGCGACCGTTGCTCCAAAAGAGCTGGATCCCGGCTTTCGCCGGGATGACGAGCCTTTAAGGAAGTGCCATTGACCTTTACGCCACTCTGGATTCTTGAGAAGTCACAGCCGATCGATCAGATGACGACCCACGCAAGAGCGCGTCGAAGTAGCCGATGGTCAGCTGCAATCCCTCACGCAACGCCACCTTTGGTTCCCAACCTAATTTTGCCCGCGCAAGTTCGATTTCTGGCTTGCGTTGCGTTGGGTCGTCGGCCGGCAGCGGCAAATGAGTGAGCATGGAGGCTGAGCCGGTGAGTTCTATCACTTGCTCGGCTAACTCGCGGATGGTGAATTCGCCGGGGTTGCCCAGATTGACCGGACCAGGAAAGCCCTCCTCGGTGTCCATCAGGCGCAGAAATCCTTCGATCAGATCGTCGACGTAGCAGAACGAGCGGGTCTGCTGGCCTTCGCCATAAATGGTGATCGGCTCGCCCTTCAGCGCTTGCACGATGAAGTTGGATACCACCCGACCATCGTTGGGGTGCATGCGCGGGCCGTAGGTGTTGAAGATGCGCGCCACTTTGATGTCTAGGCCGTGCTGACGGTGATAGTCGAAAAACAGGGTTTCGGCGCAACGCTTGCCTTCGTCGTAGCAGGATCGGATACCAATCGGGTTGACGTTGCCCCAATAGCCTTCGGGCTGCGGATGGACGCTGGGGTCGCCGTAAACCTCACTCGTGGAGGCTTGAAAAATCCGTGCGCGCAGGCGTTTGGCAAGGCCGAGCATGTTGATCGCGCCGTGCACTGAGGTCTTGGTGGTCTGCACGGGATCGTGCTGGTAGTGAATCGGCGACGCTGGGCAGGCGAGGTTGTAGATTTCATCCACTTCGATAAAAAGCGGGAAGGTCACATCGTGGCGGATGAATTCAAACCGCGGATTGCCATGCAGATGTTCGATGTTGCGTTTGCTACCGGTGAACAGATTGTCGGCGCAGACCACTTCATCGCCGCGCGCTAGCAACCGATCGATCAAGTGCGAGCCAAGAAAGCCCGCGCCGCCGGTTACCAGCACACGCTTACGGCTGTTGTAGTTCCTCATGCGACGACTCCCGTTGCCTTGCTAATCAACGCCTGTCGCACCGAACGGCCACGGCCAATGCCGTAGTAGGCAAGCCCGGCGGCTTCAACGGTTGCAGGGTCATAGATATTGCGACCGTCAAATATGGCGGGTTCGCGAAGTGTTGATCGGATGGCCTCAAAATCGGGGCTCCAGTAGGCCTTCCATTCGGTGACAACGATCAGGGCATCAGCGTCTTGCAGGGTGGCTGCTGGCGAATCGCATAAGACCAAGTCATTGCGCTCACCGAAGACCCGACTCGCCTCTGGCATTGCTTCCGGATCGTGGGCTCGCACTTTGGCCCCGGCCGTCCATAGCGCATCCAACAAACTGCGGCTGGATGCTTCGCGCATATCGTCGGTATTGGGCTTGAACGCCAATCCCCACACCGCAAAGGTCTTGCCCGCAATGTTGCCGCCGAAATGGCGCAGCACCAACTCGGGTAGCTTTTGTTTTTGCAGACTGTTGACCGCCTCGACCGCGCTCAGAATCTGCGGCACGTAGCCGTGTTGCCGCGCGGTGCGCTCCAAGGCTTGCACGTCTTTCGGAAAACACGAGCCGCCGTAACCGGCACCGGGATAAATGAAGCTGTAGCCGATGCGCGCGTCCGAGCCGATGCCGTGGCGAACCATCTCGATGTCGGCACCCACACGCTCGGCGATATTGGCCATCTCGTTCATGAAGCTGATTTTGGTGGCTAGCATGGCGTTGGCGGCATATTTGGTCAGCTCGGCCGAACGCTCGTCCATCACCACGATGCGCTCGTGGTTGCGGTTGAACGGTGCGTACAGACGCTTCATGGTGTCGACTGCCGTCGAGCTGGCTGACCCGATCACGATGCGGTCCGGACGCATGCAATCGTTGACGGCTGCGCCTTCCTTCAGGAACTCAGGGTTGGAGACCACGTCAAAGCGAATCTCTGCCTGGCGCTCGCCCAGAGCACTCTCAATCGCCACTCGGACCTTGTCCGCCGTGCCCACCGGCACGGTCGACTTGTTGACCACCACGGCAGGCCGAGCGAGATGGCTGCCGATGGTCTTGGCAACGGCCAACACGTACTTCAGATCGGCACTGCCATCTTCATCAGGTGGGGTGCCAACGGCAATGAAAATGACCTCGGCACGCGCGATGGCGGCGGGGGCGTCCGTCGTAAAGACGATTCGGCCTGCGGCGTGGTTGTTGGTCACCAAGTCGTCCAGACCGGGCTCAAAAATGGGTAACACGCCGCGATTCAGACCAGCAATTTTTCCGGCATCGACATCGACGCAGGTGACTTGGTGACCGACCTCGGCCAAGCAAGTGCCGGTAACCAAGCCAACATAGCCGGTGCCAAAAATAGTGACGTGCATGAGTGCGATTGCTGGTTCTGATGAGGAAGAGGGAGTGTTCGAGGCGGCGGCTAGCCCGCGCGCGGCGCTGACTTAAGCTACGCCGTCGGACTCAATCGAGACTTCAATTGGGCACCCGATTGGGCGTCCAATTGGGATCAGGATCGGGATCGGGCTGAGGCCACAACAATGTGGCGGCCAGTGCGGCTGGGTCTGGCTTACTTAGGTCTGACTCACTCAGGTCTGGCTTACTTAGGCTTGCCTTACTCAGGCCTAGCTTGCTTAGTTCCGGCATCAGGCAGCCTACTAACAAGGCGGCGACTACCGACAAGGCGGATGTACGCAGCGGATAGTCAATCAAACTGTGGATCAGCAACAGAGCCAGCCCGAGCCACGCTGCCCACCGCCAGGGCGCGCGCGAAGAGGGGCTTTGAACCGCGTCCAAGCCTAGTCGAGCCAGCATCAGCAGGCCCGCAAGCAAGACCACTACCATCGGCAAACCACCTTCCAAAGTCCACTCCAACCAATCGTTGTGCGCACGATTGACGTAGTACTCAGAACGTTGCTCCGGCGGTTCCACCGCTGGATAGATACTGGGGAATGTGCCCGCGCCAGCGCCGAGCAAACCATAGCTGCGGATGGCCCCGAGCGTGTTGACGGCCGTGGTCCAGCGTTGATCCTCGAGCGGGTCCGTCTTCAAGCGGCTCAATAGGTCGGCCAATCCGTATTGCATGCTGATTGCCATCCCGATGATGGCCGCGAGCAGCAACCAACGGCGAAACTTTTGATCGCGGCGGTGGCGTTCACTCATGCGCCGACGATAAAGCCAAGCCATGACAGCAATGCCCGCAAACGCGGCGATGCCCAACACCACCCCGGCGCGCGAGCGTGTGACGGCTAAGCCAACCACCAACAGAATCACCACGAATACCGCCACCAGCAGCCATGCGGGTCGCTGATCGCGGGGCCGTCGATTGAAGGAAACCATCAGCCAAGCAGTGGCGAGAGGCAAGCAAAGTGCCAACAACGATGCCAGATGATTGCGATTGGCAAACGCACCGACGGCGTTCGTAGAACTGGTGACCTCATGCCAGCGCAAAGCACTTTCTGAGCCACCGGCAAGCTGAGCAAAACCTAGCACGCATGAGCCCAAGCCCAGCAAAAGAACCCATTTCAGGAGTCGGATACGGCGGTCAAGGTCCAACCGTGCGACCAGCCCGAGCATAACTAGCGGCGGCACCAGCGCCAACAACGCGCGAAAAGTCGCCGACGGATTCAGGCTTAGCGGCCGCGTATCAAGCACGACATTCGCCAAGCGCAGTTCTTCGACAAATTGACCCCGCCCCGCCAGCTTTTGCCAAAGCAAGACAGGCAAAGGCAGAAGCTGAAAAGCCACGATGGCGACGACGCAGGCCACCCAACCAAGCACCAGCAGGCTGCGCCCAACAAATTGTCCACCCATGGGCGCAAACAAGCTGCACACACCTAGCAGCAATGCAAACAACTGAAGTGCCGCTTCAGCGGGCAGTGCTTGCCTAGTACCGCCGCCAAGCAGCATGGCGGCGGTCAGCAGTGCCGCCGCCGCAAGCCACAGCAAACGCGTGGAAAGCGCGCCCTCAGTTGCTATCAATGGCAAGCCACTCCCCAAAAACGAAGCGGGCCGCAATCAGCGGCCCGGTTCTCTGAAACCCCAATAATCAGGGGCTTGATGGCTTGTCTGACAACTCTTCGGCGATCAATACGCCAGCGACAACGATAGCGGGCACGTAGACCCACGGCGACACCCCAGCGGCGGCCGCACCCGTTGCACCAACCGCTAAACCGCCGGGTGCCACGGCCTCAACGGTCAACAACCAACCCGCGCAAGGTGAGCCGTCAGACAAGGTGACTACGGTGCCGGGCTCGACTTTAACATCGCATCCGTCGTCGTACTTCAACAACGCGGTGGAGCCTTCCATCGCCGGCCCCAAACGCCCGCAGGATCGCGTGGC
>JANNWF010000093.1:0-3688 GCA_031408455.1 Pseudoxanthomonas sp.
CAGGAGCAACAGCAATTTCAGGGGCAACAGCACATTCAAGAGCAACACCCAGAGCAGTCAAACGCCTGCCTGCGCGCTCTTGCTTTTGCTTCTGCTCTTGGGTCCCCTTTGTGGCGGCGGCGGTTGGGAGATCAGGCCCGGAACGGGGTACGCGTATGGATGCGCGTGCGTTTTTGCCAGCACATGGATGTGCTGTCAAAAACCCCTTCCGACTGCCGCGAACTCGCGGCTTCATCGCGAGCGCCACATCGGGGTCGCCTTTCTTTTGGTTACTTTTCTTTGGCGAAGCAAAGAAAAGTGACTCGGCCGCCGCTGAGGCGGACGAAACCTTGCGAAAGGCCAAACTAACGCGAGAGAAGCCAAACGCTGCATTCCGGCCAGCGCCGGAACTACGGAAACTGCGAGTCGAAGCAAACGCGCCACCCGGCGCGCCTCCGGCCCGGTCCACTAGGCCGCCCGCGCCGCTTCAAAATCCGCAATAGCCGCGGACTCGGCCAGCAAATACCCCAGCTGATCGACTCCTCGCAACAAACACTGCCGCGCAAATCCCTCCACCTTGAAACCAATCAAGTAACCATCCGGCAATTCGACCCGCTCGCGTTCCAAGTCGATCACGATCTTCTGCGATTCAACCGCCGCCAAGCGCTGCCAGTCAGCCGCCGAGACGACGATGGGCAACAAGCCATTCTTGAGGGAGTTGTTGCGAAAAATGTCGGCGATCTGAGTCGAGATCACGGCTTGGATGCCCAAATCCAGCAGGGCCCAAGGAGCGTGTTCGCGCGATGAGCCACAGCCGAAATTGTGGCCCGCCAGCAGCACACCGGCGCCGCGCAGGTCGGCTCGGTGCAATGGGAAGTCGGCGCGCTCGTTGCCAGCCTTATCAAACCGCCAGTCGGCAAAACAGAAACGCCCCAAGCCGGCACGGGTGGTGGTAGTGAGAAACCGTGCGGGGATGATCTGGTCGGTGTCGATGTTCTCGCCGGGCAAGATCGCGAGGCGGGACTCAAAGCGGCGGATGGCTTGCATCAGGCGGCCTGCTCGGTGTTGGTCGATTGCAGTGGCGGATAGTTGCGGGGATCGGCAATCACGCCGGCTACCGCGCAGGCAGCAGCGGTCGCCGGGCTCGCCAGTACGGTGCGCGCGCCGGGGCCTTGGCGGCCTTCAAAATTGCGATTGCTGGTTGACACGCATAGCTCGCCCGGGGCGACGCGATCACCGTTCATGGCGATGCACATCGAGCAGCCGGGTTCGCGCCACTCGGCGCCGGCTTGGCGAAAAATCTGGTCCAAGCCTTCGGCTTCAGCCTCGCGCTTGACCGCGTCTGAGCCCGGCACGATCAGCATGCGAATGTGTGACGCCACCTGTCGGCCGTGCAAGATTCCCGCCGCTTCGCGCAAGTCGGACATGCGCCCATTCGTGCAAGAACCGATAAACACCACGTCGACCCTTTGCCCAACCAGCGGATCGCCGCCACGAAATCCCATATACGCCAGCGCTCGCTCGCTTTGCGCATCAGCGGCCTTGGGCACGGCGCGATCAATGGCGACTACTTGGCCAGGATTGGTGCCCCAAGTGACGGTCGGACGCACCTGCGAAGCATCGACACGCACTTCGCGATCAAAGCGCGCACCGGTGTCACTGGCCAGCGCCAACCATGCGGCGGCTGCGATGTCGAAATCCTTGCCTTGCGGTGCCATCGGGCGTCCACGCAGCCATTCGACGGTGGTCGCATCGGGTGCCACCAGGCCAGCGCGCGCGCCGGCTTCGATCGACATGTTGCATAAGGTCATCCGCGCTTCCATCGACAGCGCGCGAATTGCTTCGCCGCGATATTCAATGACGTGGCCGGTGCCGCCATCCACGCCCAGCGCGCCGACGATGTGCAAGATCAAGTCTTTCGCGCCAACGCCGACCGGCAGGCGACCATCAACTGTGACCGCCATCGACTTCGGGCGGCGCTGCAACAGTGACTGGGTTGCCAATACGTGACCGACTTCGGTGGTGCCAATGCCAAACGCCAGTGCGCCGAACGCACCATGAGTGGCGGTGTGCGAGTCGCCGCACACGATGGTCATGCCGGGTTGGGTCGCGCCTAGCTCAGGTCCCATCACGTGCACGACGCCGCGCGATCCTGATCCGAAGCCGTGCAGGGTCAGACCGAACTCGGCGCAGTTGGCTTCCAGCGTGGCCACCTGCTCGGCGGCTGCGGCATCACCATAGGGCAGTTTGCCGTTGGAGTCGGCGGGCAAAGTCGGTGTGGAATGATCCAGCGTCACCAAGGTCCGCTCTGGC
Organism: Pseudoxanthomonas sp.; assembly: GCA_031408455.1. Lineage (GTDB taxonomy): Bacteria > Pseudomonadota > Gammaproteobacteria > Xanthomonadales > Xanthomonadaceae > JANNWF01. The sequence goes on from JANNWF010000093.1 coordinate 2,293, forward strand.
CGCCGCACCCGCAAACCACGCTCGCGCAGCTCGGAAAACGCCTGCGGCGAAGTGACTTCGTGCACCAAGTGCAAGTCGACATAAAGGATCGCCGGCGCGTCTGCTTGCTCAGCGCGGACGCAGTGGCTGTTCCAGATTTTGTCGAGGGTTGTGGCTGGGGAAGAAGCAGAAGCGGGGCTGGGGGCTGGGGGCTGAGGGCTGGGGTGCATGGGTTGGGTCCGGTCGTGAATTGTGGGTTGGCGTGGGCTTTCTGAATATTCGTGCGGGCTGGCTGTTGTGGGTTGAGTCATTCGTCGACCCATCAGGTCCGCGCCCCAGCCCCCAGCCCCCAGCCCCTAGACCCGCTCCTAAAAAGCTAAGCCACCGCCACCAACTTGGCCTCTACGCCTGACTCAGCCCCCGCCCCCGCCCCCACATGATCCAACCAGCCCCAACGATCCTGCGTCCGACCATCGAATAGGCCAAAGAATTTCTCTTGCAGGGCTGCAGTAATCGGGCCGCGGCAGCCGGCACCGACGTTCATGCGGTCGACTGAACGCACGGGGGTGATTTCGGCGGCGGTGCCGGTCAAAAAAACCTCGTCGGCCAGATACAGCATTTCGCGTGGCAAGGACTGCTCGACGATCTTCAAGCCCAACTCAGTTGCCAAGGTAAACACCGTGTCACGGGTGATGCCAACCAAAATTGATGCTGCCGCCGGCGGTGTGTAGAGCACGCCTTTGCGGATGATGAACAGGTTCTCGCCACTGCCTTCCGACAGCATGCCGTCGGTCGACAAAGCAATGCCCTCAGCGAAACCATTGCGCTTGGCTTCCAGCGCGATCAACTGCGAGTTCAAATAATTGCCACCCGCCTTGGCAGCGGTGGGGAAGGTGTTGGGCGCGGCGCGGTTCCAGCTCGACACGCAAACATCGATGCCTTGGCGCAGGCCTTCCTCGCCGAGGTAAGCACCAAACTCGATGGCCGCGATAGCGACATCGACCGGACCGTTCTCGGGTGCCGCTAGGCCAAAGCCCGACAATCCGCGGAACGCGATGGGTCGCAAATACGCCGCACCCAAGCGATTCTCACGAACGGTTTGCTTGCAGGCCTCGAAGATCTGCGCCTCATCAAAGCCGAGATTCATCCGATAGATGCGCGCCGACTCAAACAAGCGCGCGGTGTGGTCGCGCAATCGAAAGATCGCCGGACCATCGGGCGTGGCATAGCAGCGAATGCCCTCGAACACCGAGGAGCCGTAGTGCAGCCCGTGCGCCATCACGTGCACGGTCGCATCGGCCCACGGAACCAGACGGCCGTTGAACCAGATGTATTGGGAGGTTTTCATGGGGGTTTGGACTCCGGACGGGGTTGGTTGTTCGTTTATAAGAGCGGGGTGGGGGGCTGGGGGCGGGGG
>JANNWF010000094.1:0-12197 GCA_031408455.1 Pseudoxanthomonas sp.
TCCTGCCGGCGATCAACCTGGCGGTGATGTACCTGACCCAGAAGATGACGCCGACGCCGGGCATGGACCCGATGCAGAAAAAGATCATGACTTACATGCCGCTGGTGTTTGGCGTCATGTTTGCGTTCTTCCCGGCAGGGCTGGTGCTGTACTGGACGGTCAACGGCGGGCTGGGTTTGCTGCAACAGTGGTTCATCAACAAGCGCCACGGTGGACCGACTGCAGCCAAAGCCGCCTGAGTGGCGGCTGGGATTGGGGATTGGGAATTCGCTGAAGCGCGGCCCGCCACACTCCCGCCAGATGAAGTGGATGGGTGAAGTGAAGCTAGGACTAAAACCGCGTTCGGCAGCGAACCGTGCTGTGACGAATCCCGAATCCCGAATCCCCGAACCTGGCGCAAGCACCGACACCATCGCCGCCATCGCCACTGCTGCCGGTGCCGGTGGCATCGGTGTGGTTCGTATCAGCGGACCCTTTGCAGAAACGATTGCCGCGATTTTGCTTGGCCGCCCCCCGCAGCCGCGCTATGCGCACCTTGCACGCTTTGCGGATGCAGTCGGCAACCTGATTGATCAGGGCTTGTTGATGCACTTCCCGGCACCGCGTTCCTACACCGGCGAGCACGTGGTAGAGCTGCAGGTGCACGGCAGTGCGCCGGTGTTGGCCGCACTGTTGGAGCGGATTTGCGAGCTTGGAGCCCGCATCGCCCGCCCCGGCGAATTCACTGAACGCGCGTTTCTCAATGGCAAGCTTGATTTGGCGCAGGCCGAGGCGGTCGCCGATCTGATCGCGGCCGGATCGCAGACCGCCGCACGCGCTGCCCTGCGCTCACTCGATGGCGAGTTTTCCCGACGTGTTGAAGCGCTGCGTCACGGCTTGCTGCGCTTGCGCGTGCATGTCGAAGCAGCGATTGATTTTCCTGAGGAAGAAATCGATTTTCTAGGTGACGGCCAGATTGCCGCCGCACTCGCCGGCGTCCGCGCCGAACACGCCGCGCTGCTGACCGAATCCCAGCGCGGCCAACGCTTGCGCGACGGCTTGCACGTGGTCATTGTCGGCCCGCCCAATGCCGGCAAGAGCTCATTGCTGAATGCGCTCGCCGGCAGCGAACGCGCCATCGTCACTGCCATCGCCGGCACCACCCGCGATCTTTTACGCGAAGCGTTGCGTATCGATGGTGTGGAAATCTCTCTGGTCGACACCGCCGGCTTGCGTCAGCACAGCGACGATCCGATCGAAACCGAAGGCATGCGTCGCGCCCACCTCGAACGCCAACACGCCGATATGTTGCTGGCTGTGATCGAAGATGGCGACCATGCGGCCCTGCTTGAACTCAAGCAAACCCTAGCGGACGTATCTCGTGCCGATGTTGCCGCCGTTGCGACCACCAAGATCGTCTGGGTACACAACAAGATCGACCAGAGCCACAATCCCGCTCGCCGCGAAGACGCCAGCGACGGCACCCACCTATGGCTATGTGCAACCAGCGGCGACGGTCTGGCTGAGTTGCGGGAACTGTTGAAGGTCGCTGCAACGGGCGATGCCGGTGCCGGCACGTTCAGCGCCCGCGCGCGCCACGTCGCCGCCCTGCAATGTGCTGGTGACCAGCTCGAACTGGCCCATCAACAACTGGAGATCGGCGCGGGCGAATTGGTGGCCGAAGAACTGCGTGTAGCTCACGAAGCCTTGGGCGCGATCACCGGCAGCGTGCGCAGTGACGACGTTCTCGGCGAGATTTTCGCAAGTTTCTGTATCGGCAAGTAGCGGGGCGCGACGGTGGCCTGAGACCGAAGTCAATGCAGCCCACGCCTGACTTTCGGCGCTGTTCCCGTCGTTGCCGTTGGCCGCACACTGACCGCCCGATCGGCGCCGACTAGCGCCGCATTCCACCTGCAGCGGAAACTCTTGAATGTTGCTCCCAGCAGCGCTGCCCTGCGGCCGATATCGCTTGGTTATCGCGCCTTGAACACACACCTCTCCGTATCACCTTCAGTACTCTCGGTCGGCCTGGCACTGACGTCCGTCTACTTGGTTTGGGGCTCGACCTATCTCGCGATCCGGGTCGGACTGGAGGGTTACCAGCCATTCCTGATGGGGAGCTTGCGCTTCGTTATAGCCGGCGCGCTTTTCTATGCCGTGCTGCGCTGGCGTGGGCATGCGGCACCGACGTGGGCGCAGTGGCGCAATGCGGCGGTGTTGGGTTTGTTCATGATGTTGCTCGGCAATGGCTTGGTGAATGTGGCCGAGCAGTCGGTGTCGTCGGGGGTGGCGGCGGTGGCGGTAGCGTCGATGCCGTTGTGGGCGGGCTTGTTCGGGGCGATGCGCGGGCAAGCATCTAGCCGAGGCGAATGGCTAGGGCTGACGATTGGCTTTCTGGGCGTGGTTTGGTTGAACGCCGGCAGCGAGCTGGCGGCGAGTCCGGTCGGCCTGATTGCCTTGTTGTTGGCACCGATCTCCTGGGCTTGGGGCTCGGTGTGGAGTCGCGGTCGCGACTTGCCCGCGCCCTTCATGAGCACGGCGGCGCAGATGCTCTGCGGCGGCGTGGCGATGGGCATCGTTGGGCTGACGCTGGGCGAGCGCATCCATGAGGTGCCGCCGCTCAAGGCCACCTTGGCGTTGATCTACCTCGGCGTGTTCGGGTCGATCATCGGCTTTAGTGCTTACGTGTGGTTGTTGCACCACGTGCGACCGGCACTCGCCACCAGCTATGCCTACGTCAACCCGCCCATCGCGGTGTTGCTGGGCGCTTTGCTCCTGCACGAACGCGTCGGCACGCAAGCGATTGCAGCAATGGCGTTGATCCTTGCCGGCGTGGTGCTGATCAGCCTGTCGCGAACGCGCGATTGAGTGCGCGTTCGCGCTAGCCTTGCCTTACGCCGAAATCGCCAGCTTTTCGCGGTGATACATGCGCGATGCGATCAGCCACAGTACCGCACCAATTGCGATGCCGACACCAAGATAGGTGGTCCATTCCAAGGCTGAAGGCGGCTCACTGCGCAGCAGGCGCACGATCATCTGGTTCTGCGCGAGGAACGGCACCATGAACATCCACAGCTGATCCTTCACCGGGCTCACCATCAACGCGATGGTCGGAATGATCGGCAGAAACATCAGGATCGACATGTAGCTTTGTGCTTCTTTCACTGACTTCACCGAGGCTGCAATCAAGGTCAGCAACACGGTGCCCAGCAACACCATCGGCACCAGTACCACCAGCAGTTTGGCGATCACCAGCCATGACACATCGATGCCGCGGAAGATGCCGCCCCCGAACGCGAACGTTGCTTTGAACGAGAGCAGGATCAACAACAGACTGATCATGCCGAATACGCAAGCCGCAAGAATCTTGCCGCTCATTACGCCCTCACGGCTGGCGGGTGTTGCCAACAAGGGCTCCAGAGACTGCCGTTCACGTTCACCGGCGGTGGCATCGATGACGAGATAGGCACCGCCCAGGAAAGCACTCAGGATCAGCAGATACGGCAGCATCGCCGCCAATACCTGACCGCGTTTGGCTTCTGGCGTAGCCAGATCGCGACTGTTCACCCGTACTGCTGCATCCAGCGACGGACTCACGCCGCGGCTGAGCAATCGCAGCTTGCCTGCGGTGGCGCTGTAGGCTTCCAAGGTGCCTTGCACGCGGCGTAACGGAATCTCGGTATCGCGACGGGTTGAGTCGTAAATCAACTCGATATCGGCGGCTTCGCTGCTACGCCACTGCTCGGGATAGGACTCCGGAATACGCAGAATAATGTCGTAGTTCTGCTCGCGGATATCGGCATCGGCATCATTCGGTGCGGGCAGGATTTCGATGTTTTGCATCGCCACAAAAGCGACCAGATTCGGCGCGTGCTCGGCACCAATCACGGGCAGCTGCAGCGTCTTCTCCAACTGCGTGGTGGCGCGCTTCTCGGCTAGGCTGCCGACACCCAGCAACATCGCTGGCAACAGCAGCGGCATCAGCAGCAAGCCGAGCAGCACCGTGCGCCGGTCGCGAGAAAGGTCGAGCAATTCCTTGCGCATTACCGCCATCACGATGCTCATACGTGCAGCCCCTCTTCCGAACCGATCAGTTTGACGAATGCGTCTTCCAGATTCTCTTCATTGGTTTGCGCGCGCAGCTCGTCGGCATTGCCTTGGGCAACCACCTGACCCTTGGCAATGATGACGATGCTGTCGCAGAGGGCGGCGACCTCTTGCATGATGTGGCTGGAGAAAATCACGCAGCGGCCTTCGCTGCGCAGATGGCGCAGAAACTCGCGCATCGCGCGGGTGGTCATCACATCCAGCCCATTGGTTGGCTCATCGAGGATGACGTTGCGCGGGTCGTGCACCAGCGCCCTGGCAATCGCAGTCTTGGTGCGCTGACCTTGGGAGAATCCTTCGGTCTGTCGATCCATGATTTCCGCCATGCCGAGCGCATCGCTCAAGCGTTGCGTCTGCGCCGCGATGGCGTCTTCCTTCATGCCATGCAAGCGGCCGAAATAGGCGATGTTCTCGCGCGGCGTCAACCGCTTGTAGACACCTCTCGCATCCGGCAATACGCCAAGTCGCCGACGCACCGCTTCGGCATCCTTGGCGATGTCGAATCCATCGACAGTGACCGTGCCGCGATCCGGCGTCATCAGCGTGTAGAGCATGCGCATGGTGGTGGTCTTGCCAGCGCCATTGGGGCCCAGCAGACCGGTGATCTCGCCATCTTTGGCGACGAAGCTGACGCCATCGACGGCTTTGACGATGCCGGTCTTGGTCTTGAATTGTTTGTGCAGATCGGAGACGGCGATCATTGGGCGAATCCTTGTGGCAGCAGCCGTTGCAAAGCAAAGTCAACGAGCAAAGGCGTTTCACTTACGCTCGTCATCCCGGCGAACGCCGGGATCCAGCTTCGTTGAATCCTTGGTGTGGGCCCGACCGCTGGATTCCGGCGTTCGCCGGAATGACGATGCTGGGGGCTTGGCCTTGGGGAAGTGGCACTGAAGTCAGCGAAATCTTTCGCGCGAATAAGGCTCATGGTTCCCACCCGTACGCGCCAGCAAATGGCGGCAGTGCTTGCAAGCGATCCAAACATTTGGCGTCAAGCTTCTTCGCGTCTTTGGTTTCGATGAACTGGGCAAACAGCTTCGGCATGCAGCCGATGCCGATGACGCTGTGGCCCTGACCCGGCAACACCAGCGCGCGACTGTTGGGCAAGGACTTCGCCACCTCGTCGGCGTATTTCGGAGGAGTGACGGGATCGAACTCGCCGGACAACAACAACACAGGCAAATCACCGCTAAGCGGTTGCCGGAACGCCGGATCACGCGTGCCACGTGGCCACACGCTGCATTGCGCCTGCGCGAACTCGATGAACTCGATGCCCATCACGCTGCCACGATCCGCTTCGCGGGCGACGAACTCGTCGGCGTCCTCGGTGCACATCACCGACAGCTGCATGCCGTGATAGATCTGCTCGGTCAGTGAGCGGCCGAGACTACTGGCTTGCGCCATCATCGCCTCGAAGCGACCGGCCGCGGCCTCTGCCAGCAGATACGGCAAGGTCGTCGCCGCCTCCGGCGAATAGGCGTACATGCGCAGCAGCAGTGCCAGATGGCCAAACGTCGGCGCCTCTTCGCGCCACTCGCCCGAGGTGGAATCGCGATAACGCACGGCTGGCAAGGTGCCACTGCGCAGCACTTCACCCACCTTCTCCAGCAGCGCCTTGGGATCGCCCATTTGCTCGTTACACGCCTTGATGTCGCGGCAACGGGCGAACTGCGCTTCCAGCGCGGTTTGCAGATTGGCGGCGTGTTCGTTGCCAAGTATCAAGGTGTTGGGTGCGACAGAATCCAGCACCACAGCGCGCGTCGTGCTCGGGTAGCGAGCGGCATACTGCTGTGCAACGCGGGTGCCGTAGGAGATGCCGATCAGGTTGATGCTCGGTGCAGCAATGGCCACCCGCACCGCTTCGATATCGTCGATGTGCTCGGAGGTGCCGTAAAAGCGCAGATCCGAGTCGGCACCGAGCTTCTTGGCGCAGCATTTGGCGAAGTCGCGGGCGACCTCGATGTCGACGCTGGTCTCAGTGCCATCGCCCTCGCTGATCGCCGCTTCGCCTTGCTCGTTGCGGCACACCAAGGGATGCGACTCGCCAGTGCCGCGCGCATCCAGCAAGAGCACGTTGCGGGTCCGGCGCAGGTCGCGAAAGGCAGCATGCACCATCGGATAGCTTTCTTTCGCCGACTGTCCTGGGCCGCCCGCGATCATGAAGATCGGATCGGGTTCAGCGTCGTCGCCGGACGGAATCCACGCAAGCGCCAGCTTGATCTTGCGGGAGTCAGGATCGGCGCGATTTTCAAGCACCTCAAGCGTGGTGCACTGCGCTTCGACCGCACCAGGCACACCGTCAGCCGCTAGCGAGCAGGGCTCGAACTGCAAGCTACCTAGGTTGCGCTTCTTGATGGGCGCGTCCTTGCTGGCCACGTCCTCTTGGGAGGGCGCGTCGGTCGAAGCGGCTGCCTGCGCTTGCACGTTGCTGCTTTGCGCCGCAACGGCCAAGCCCAACGCTATCGCCAACGCGGGTAAGGGATATCTCAATGCCATAGCCAATTCTCGGGTGGGTGTTTCGATTCGCATGAGCCTACTTAACGGCCTCGACGGACAACTGTGACATCGTCACTGCGGACGACGGGGTGCACAGTTTGCTCTGGATGACTTGGATTTGATCCGCGCTGAACACCGCGAGGCCACGATCGATACCGCGCGGCAAGGCGTGGTGTGCGACCTGCAGACTAGCGGCGGCAGTCTCGAGTTGATCCTCTAGACAAGCCACCGCCACTTCGGCGAGTGCCCGCCGGGACGCATCCACGACGCCGCCTCGTCCTTGCCGCAACCATTCGCGAGCGCGTACTTGATCGCTGTCTTCCAAGGCCGCAAACAGCGCCAGTTCGATCGCCAGTGATTGCCGGAATCCATCCGGATAATCGCGGATGTGCTCACCCAACCACGTGCGATGCTCGGCGGCTACGTCGAGCTGGCCGGCGTCCCAGGCATGCAGGAAGGCATACAGGCGAGCCGCCACCTTGCGCAGCGGTTCGGGATCGGCAAACGCCAGCGCCTCCTTCAGCAGGCGCTGATCGAGTTGGGCCGGGCGGACGCCGGCCAAGCTTTGTGCCATCAGCGCCATCAGCACATTGCGCTCCTCGACGCCGCGACCGCCACGCAACAGCTCGACAAACTGCATGCCGTCACTCATGAATCCGCCGGCTCGCATCGGCACTGCGGTGAGGCTGAAGATCAGCAGCGATAGCGCGCCGGTGAGCAGCGCATAGGCTCCCGGTCGGCCGGTACTGAGCGTCGCCAGCGCAAAACAAAGCAGCGCCAGCAGCAGACTCGCCAGCGGTCCGCCGGCTACCAAGCGCAGCAATTGCGGCCGTGCGGGTCGAACCGGGTCGGGCGTGCAGGCGGCGACGCCGCCCAGGGTTCCCAAATTGAACGCCCAGCTGAAATGAATCCCTGAGCCACCGCGGCTCCATTGCAGTGGCCCGACGATGAAGAGCAGAAAGCGCATGCCTCGGCTCAGTCCACCCAATACGTGGCCACCCTCGTGCACCCCGATGACCAGCAAGTAGAGCAACGGCATCACCAGCAAGTCCCAGCCACTCAAGCCTGCTAGTCGGGTACGTACGAACGGCATCTCGACGCCAAATTTCGCCACCAGAAAGCCGACGGCCGCGCCGCTGCCGGCCAACAGCAGGACCATCAGCAAAGCACCGAGACCTTTGACGAGCTTCGATCTCTTCATACCGGCTTGCCCTTTCGACGCGAAGCGGGTTTGGCCGACTCGGCCGCGCTCGGCGGTTCGCTGGCCACGGCATTCGGATACAGCGTGATGGCAAAGGCGTAAAACTGGCCATCGATGGCCGGCGCTTTGGCGAGTTCGTCGTATTCGTCCCACAGTGCCTTCACCCGCGCATACAGTCGTGCCGCGCCTTGGGCATCCAGCTTGAGCACGTTTCGGCACGCCATCAGCGCACCCGGCTCAGGCGCACTGCGGTTGAGGTCGATGGCACCGGACTCGATCTGGCGTTGAATCTCGACACGGCTTTGGTCAAATACGAAACCCAGCAAGGCTTCGACCCGCGAGCGGTCAGGCATGCCGCTGGTGGTAAAGGCGCTGCGATCAAGTAACAGTTCGCGCGCCACCGCGCGGTAGTGCTTCTCGACAATGCCAGACACCAGACGCGTGTCTTCGACGAACACCAGACCGTGCTTCTCCAATTGCTGCATGTGGTAGTAGAGGCGCGTTGGCGGACAGCCAAGCTCCCCTGCCAGCTGCTTCACCGTCTTCGCCTGTGTTACCAGCGAGTACACGACGAAGCTGCGCAAGGGATCGCTCAGCACGCGCAGCTTGGCGGGATCGAGCGGGGCTCGATCCTGGATACTTTGGAGAGGGTTGCTTTCAATCATGCCAATCATTCAAACATATTGAATGTTATGTATGTATGAAAGCAACCGAGCAATATGTCCCCTATCAGCGTCGTCGCCGAGCAGCCCGGCCGACCTACGTCCGATAGGCTGCAGCCCAGCTACTTGCTGCTGACGTATTTCTCGCGGCGCACGTGGGGCACCGGCAGGCCGGCGGTTTTCAGCACTTCGAACGCGGCATCCACCATGTTCGGATTGCCGCACAGATAGGCAATGTCGGTTTGTGCATTGGGGGCGAACTCGGCGAGTGCGTCCTGCACGTAACCACGGCGATCATCGGCACGCGCAGTGGCTGGCAACTCGCGCGAATAACAAGGGACGAAGCGAAAGCCCGGCGTCGAATCAGCAAACGCAGCGAACTCATCGCCGTACAGCAACTCGGTTTGCGTGCGCGCGCCGAACAACAGGATCACTTCAATGCCGCGCTCGGCAATCTGCCGCTTCAACTCCGGCAGCATGGCGCGATACGGAGTGACACCGGTGCCGGTGGCGACCAGCAGGTAGCGCCGATTCACATCTGCAGGCATCAAACAGAAACGCCCAAATGGGCCGCTAGCCTCGATCCGGTCGCCTTCATTGAGGGCTTCAAACAGCGCCGTCGCCGCGCCGCCGCTGACGTAGGACACCGCCACTTCCAGCGGCGTATCGCGATCGGTTTCTCCTTCGCGAACGGTCGCAATCGAGTAGCTGCGCTTGGTCGCTTTGCCATCGGCATAGCTAAAATGCACTTGCACGAATTGACCGGGCAAGAAGTCCAAGGCTTCGCCATCGTCGCGCACAAACACGAAGTGGCGGACGCTGGGCGCAAGCATGCGGCTGCTGACTAGGCGGAGCGGAAAATGGACGGGCACGGGGTCTCGCTTGGGCGACGCCGCAACGTTTGCGCGGCAGGGGGCCGATATACTAACGGGTCGCTTTGGCCGCCGCGTCTGCATCGCGTTCACGGCAAGCACCCCCTCTCGTTTCAGGCGCAGGTATCCGCAGCCGATGAGCACATCTTTGCCACCCATCACCGGTGCACCACCGGCGCTGGCTATCCGCGATCTCAAGAAGACTTACGCCACCGGGGTTGAGGCGCTGAAAGGCGTCACGCTCGACGTCGAAGAGGGTGACTTCTTCGCTTTGCTGGGGCCAAACGGCGCTGGCAAATCGACCTTGATCGGCATCGTCAGCTCGCTGGTGAATGCCAGCAGCGGCGCGGTGGAAATGTTTGGCGTCGACTTGTTGAAACAGCGCCAAGCCGCCATGCGGCTGATTGGTTTGGTGCCGCAGGAAGTCAACTTCAACATGTTCGAGAAGCCGCTCGACATCTGCGTCAACTACGCCGGCTTTTATGGCGTCCCGCGTGCCGAGGCGATCGTTCGCGCCGAGCAGGAGTTGCGCCGCGCGCAGTTATGGGAGAAGGCGCACACCATGTCGCGCACGTTGTCCGGCGGCATGAAGCGACGGCTGATGATCGCCCGCGCGATGATCACCCGCCCGCGTCTGCTGATCCTCGACGAGCCCACCGCCGGTGTCGACATCGAGATCCGCCGCGGCATGTGGAAGACCTTGAAGGAGGTCAACGCCGCTGGCACCACAGTGATCCTGACCACCCACTATCTGGAAGAGGCCGAGAGTCTGTGTCGCAATCTGGCGATCATCGACCACGGCCGCATCATCGAGCACGGGCCGATGAAATCGCTGCTGGCCAAGCTCGATGTGGAGGGCTTTTTGCTCGACATCGACGGCGTGCTGCCTGCGGTATTGCCCAGCATCGACGGCGCCATCCTCATCGCCAGCGACGACCACACCCTCGACATCGACATGCCGCGTGCGATGGACTTGAACCGCGTCTTCGCCGCACTGGGCAATGCCGGCATCTGCGTGCGCTCGATGCGGACCAAAACCAACCGGCTGGAGGAGTTGTTTGTGCGGTTGACCACGAAGGCGGAGAGCGGGCTTGGGGGCTCGGATCTGGGGGCTGGGGCGCTTGCCTCGGCCCGCTAGCCCCGCTTTCACCGAGCGTCTCGCCGCTTTTCCCCAGCCCCCAGCCCCCAGCCCCCAGCCCCCAGTCCCGCTCTAAACAAAACCGAATGCACCCCAACCTCACCGCCCTGTACACCATCGCCCGCCGCGAGATCACCCGCATCTTGCGCATTTGGGGTCAAACCCTGGTGCCGCCGGCGATCACCATGACCCTCTATTTCCTGATCTTCGGCAGCTTGATTGGCAGCCGCATTGGCAGCATGGGTGGGTTCGACTACATGGATTTCATCGTCCCTGGGCTGGTGATGATGAGCATCATCCAGAATGCCTACGGCAATATTTCCTCGAGCTTTTTCGGTGCCAAGTTCGGGCGGCACATCGAAGAACTGTTGGTTAGCCCGCTGCCGAACTGGGTGATCCTGCTCGGTTATGTCAGCGGCGCGGTGCTGCGCGGTCTGGCGGTGGGCACCATCGTCTTGCTTATCGCGATGTGCTTCACCCACGTGCGGGTGCCGCACCCGCTGGTCATGCTGAGCACCGTGTTGCTAGCTGCCACCGTGTTCTCACTGGCTGGCTTCGTGAACGCCGTCTATGCCAAAAAGTTCGACGACATCGCCATCGTGCCGACCTTCATCCTCACCCCGCTGACGTATTTGGGCGGGGTGTTCTATTCGGTCACCTTGTTGCCCGAGTTCTGGCAAAAGGTGAGCTATCTGAACCCCGTGCTGCACATGGTCAATGCCTTTCGCTATGGCCTGCTTGGCTCAAGCGACGTGCCGCTGTGGATTGCTTACGCGGTGATGCTGGGGTTCACCGTTGCGCTGAGTTTGCTGGCCCTGCGCCTGCTGGATAAGGGCGTGGGCTTGCGTAGCTGACAGGCGATGTAACGGAGCAAGTTACAGCGACTCAGGCGCGCCAACCCGCAGTTTGAAGGGCGAAACCAGTGGCAGGAGATCGCCAGCGGGCATGTCGGCGTCATTCTCTGCAATCAACGCAGTGGCATCGAAAATTGCCGACGGGTTGATCGGGCCAGGAACAAAAGCCTCCCATTCCGGACCTCGGCGGCGCCCGTCGGTTAGGGTGATCTTGAAATCGATCGGAGTCTTGAAGAAGCGGCCCGCTTGGGCACCATCAAAAAGCTCGGCCGGTTCGTAGCCCCAGTGCTTCGCCGCCTCAATGCTGGCGCGCTCAAAGCGTGATCGCCACCTTGCCGCCCGACTCTCGCGCATACGGCGAGTCAGGCTGGTCTGGTAAGGATGGACAGTGACCACCTTGCCAGTCGGGTCCAGCTCCAGCAGCAACCAGACGCGCGCACCTAAACCCGCAGAAATGGCGCTGGAGGGGTAGCGCGGCTGCCTCAAGGCGGATTTGATCTTTCTTCCGCCGAACCAAACATTTTCCAGACGCAGCGAAAACGCGCCGTCTGCGCCTTCGCGCGCGGAGACGTTCAGGGTCATCGCAGTTCTAGCAATCACTGGTTTGCCGTTTCGAGTGATCGGTTCGAAGCGCCACAAAGCCACGTTTTGCCCGATCAGATCGGCCACACCCTTGCTGGTGTCTTTGGCTAGTTCATGGGTGAGTACCTTGCCATCTGGACCAATCTCGACCTGGCCGCGTACGGTCAAGACAGATTCAATTTTCGACTCAAATTGGGTGGCTGCCGGCGTCTCGGCTAGCAGGGGCGTCGCAAAAAATGCGAGGAGGAGCAGGATCAAGCGCATCAACAGATTCCGAGGCCATTTGAGGCCGGCAGGTTAGCAGAGGCG
>JANNWF010000095.1:0-2479 GCA_031408455.1 Pseudoxanthomonas sp.
CCCGAACTGGGTGGGATTGACGAAGACGCTGGCGACGACACGATCGGCCTGGTTTCTCGCCCGTTCGACCAAAGCGAAATGACCCGCGTGCAAATTGCCCATGGTCGGCACAAACGCGATGCGTTCTCCCGCCAACCGCCACGCCGTCACTCGGGCGCGCAGATCGGCAAGCGTTGCCACAACCTCCAGCGCTTGCGGAGAAGTAGCCACCTGCAGTTTCGCCTCACTCAAAGCCGTGCACCGGCGCTGGAAAACTGCCGTCGCGAACCGCTTGCACGTAGGCAGCAAAGGCGGCTGAAACACTGGCATTGCCAGTGAGGAAATCGCGCACGAATCGCGGCCGCTTGCCGGCGGTGACACCCAATACATCGTGCATCACCAGCACCTGACCATCGCAAGCGGCACCCGCACCAATCCCGATCACGGGTATCGGCAATTTGCTGGCAATCTCTGCTGCAAGTCCACGCGGGACGCATTCGAGCACCAGCAGATCGGCACCTGCGGCCACTACGGCATCGGCGTCAACGCGCAGTTGCGCGGCCACCGCAGCCTCGCGGCCTTGCACGCGATAGCCGCCAAGTTTGTGCACCGACTGCGGCGTCAGCCCCAAGTGCGCGCACACCGGAATGTCGCGCGAAGTAAGGAAGTGGATGCTTTCAAGCACGGGGCCCGCGCCTTCCAACTTGACCATCGCAGCGCCGCCTTGCGCCAACAATTGGCCGGCCGATTTCAAGGCCCGGTTTGGCGTGGCATAGCTTTGGAAGGGCAGGTCCGCCAGCAGCAAAGCGCGCTGCAAGCCGCGCGATACCGCCGCACAGTGATAAACCATGTGTTCGACGGTGACCGGCAAGGTGCTGGAATGGCCTTGCACCACCATGCCCAGCGAATCGCCAACCAACACGATATCGACACCGACTGCATCCATGCAGGCAGCGAAACTGGCGTCATACGCGGTCAGCATCGCGATGCGAATGCCTTCCGCCTTCATGCGTCGTAGCCCAGGAACAGTGACAGGCACGCGCGGAAAATCTGCGGTGTACATAGCAAGGCGTGCGCAACGAACAGTGGCTAGCCTAGCAGCCCGCCCGATTTAGGGCGACAGGCGGGCGACAGGCTACTAACGCTTCGATCGCCTAGCTGCAACAGGCTGCGATCGCCGTGACACCCGCACAGTCCACCGCCCGCAATAACTCCGTTACCGAGCCCAGGCCCGGCACGAAGAAGTCAGGCGCAATTTCCGCCAATGGCAGCAACACGAAAGCGCGCTGATGCAAGTGCGGATGCGGTATGCGCAGACCCGGCCGATCAATCACCAAGTCGCCAAATAAAAGCAAGTCGAGATCGAGTACGCGCGGGCCCCAGCGCAGCGTGCGCTCCCGCCCAGCGGCTTGTTCAATGGCCAATAGCGAAGCGAGCAGTTGGTCGGGCGAGAGCGACGTGGCCAACTCCGCCACCGCATTGACGAACGGCGGCTGCGCATCGATGCCCCACGGCGGCGACTGGTAGAAGCTCGACGTACGGACCAAGGTCGACTCGGGCAATCGCGCCAACGCGCTCAATGCTCTTTCCAGCTGCGCGACTGGCTCGCCAATGTTGCCACCGAGCCCCACGAACACCCTGTTCAATTCAGCCATGAGCGGGACTAGCTCGCCCTATTACTCGCCGACAGGCGCTGCCACTTTGCGTCGGCGGCGAGGCCGCTTACGTGGACCAGCAGGCAGGCTCTCGCTTACAACTACCAGTCGCTCAGCCAGTTCGTCGGCACCCAATCCCTGCGCCTCGCGCCAGAACTCCACCTCTTCCGCCAGACTCGGCACTACCATCGCGCGCAACTCGAGAAAATCAAACGCCGCGCGGAATCGAGGATGGGCCAAGAAGCGCGTCACCCGCTTGCGCTGGCGCACCGAGAACCGCGACTGCATCCACCAGATTTCCTGCATCGGCGAGCCGAATCGACGCGGAATGGCGATTCGCTCGACTTGCTTCAGCAACACCCGGTCCGCCGCGCGTTGCTCGGCCACCGCTAGCTCGAAGCCATCGGCCAACATGCGCTGTAAAGCGTCGGCGTAAGCCGGCCACAGCAACGCCGCGAACAAAAACGTCGGCGTGACCGGCTTGTCCTCGCGCACCCGCAGATCCGTATTGCGCAGCGCGCACAGCACCAGCTCGCGGCACAGGCCACTGGCGTCGCTCTTGATCGCACGCGCGGCATCCGGCAACAGCACATCGAGCAAACCGTATTTCTCAAGGCCCAGAAAGCCCGCCTCGGCGTGACCGGCCAGAAACAGTTTCAATGACTCATCAAACAAGCGCGCACTTGAAGATTCTTGCAACAGGCCTGCCAGTCGCGAGATTGGTTCGGCCGTGCCCGGATCGATACTGAAATCGAGCTTGGCCGCCAAGCGCACCGCACGCAGCATGCGCACGGGATCCTCGCGGTAGCGCTCGTCGGGTTCGCCGATCAAGCGCAGAACGCGCT
>JANNWF010000096.1:0-15393 GCA_031408455.1 Pseudoxanthomonas sp.
TCGATGCGCGCACCGGGCAGCGCAAGGACTACCGTGAAGATTGCACCGAATTTGTTGCTACGGACAACAAGACTCAGAACTAGTTTGGGCCATGACAACCGCCTCTCATTTTCTCGAGCTGTTGACCGACGACAACCCGAAGCATTTCGTTGAAGGCGAAGCCGAAGCAGTGGACTTCATCGGCCGAATTGACATCACGGATTGGAATTGGGACGTCAAGGACCCCACCGCCCACAGAAGCGAGAAGGCCGCGACGAATACCGGAACCGTAGCCAAGAGTGCCATCAAGGCCTCGACCGGCGGCGACACGGACACTCGCATTCAGCCCAGCCTATTCTCATTTGACAAATATGTCGACCGCTCGACCACTCGCTTGATGACGTGTCTAGACACGGGCTTCAAATTCAGAAAGGCACGCTTCACGTTGCGCGAGGAGCTCCCCGGCGTGGAGAAGGGGCCTCACAGCAAGTTCAGTCTGGTGGTGACGCTCGAGGGCGATGTGGTGCTGACCAAGGGCAGCGTCTCGTTGAAGGCCACCGATTTCGGCGTTGATCTCGAAGAGAGTTGGACGCTGAGGTACAGCACGATCACTTTCGAGTTAGGAGGGGAAACGGGGGAGTACCGGATGGTGGACTTCAAGCTGCCGCCCGGCTCAGAGACGGAAGCGAGCAAGCGACCGACTCCCACGTTCATGCAGCAACTGGAGAACCTGGACACCAAGCAGCGCGCGGCCGTACACATGGCCACCATGCCCAAAAAGGGCTGATGAAATCGCTTCGTCGATGAACCTCACCAACTACAGCGATACGAGCAAGCGTGGCACGTCCGAGGCCGGGTTCCAGTTCGTATTTCGCTGTGAGTGCTGTTCGCGAACCTGGTCCACGGCGTTTAAGCCGTATCGACGCGCAGGGTTTGCCGGGACCTTTGCCCGCGTGTCGCGGCTGATCGGTGGTTTTGGAGCGATGGTGCCCCTCGCTCGCCGGTTCGCCGATTTCGGCGAGCAACAGGCTTGGCAAAGTGCGCTCGACGGCGCTCTGGAGTCGGCTCAAGAACGTTATGTCGAATGTCCAGAGTGCGGCAAAGCAGCCTGTGAGAAATGCTGGGATCCGGATCAACACCGCTGCACGATTTGCGACGGTGGCAGCGCACGTTCAGGTCCCGCTGGGCGCGCGACGGTTGCCGCCGAGACCATCACCAGCGGCGCGACAGGCCTGCGCTGCCCCAACTGCAGTACGGTCATCGGTGGCAGTCGTTTCTGTGCCGAATGCGGTTTCGACATGGCATCCACCCACAAGAGCTGTCCGAGCTGTGGGGTCTTGTGCACACGTACGGCGCGCTTCTGCACGGACTGCGGTCATGGCTTCTGATACCGCCGCCAATCGCCTCGCCGCCGAAGCGGCGGTTCGCGCCGGTGCGCCGAAGGCGGCGCTGGAGTTAGTGACCGCCGCCGTCAAGACCGCGCCGGCCGACCCGCGGCTGCGCATCTTCCTGGCCCAGTTGTTGTGTGTGCTGGGGCTGTGGGAACGTGCGCACACCCAGTTGAACGTGATTGCCGAGCTGGACGCCTCGGCCGGCCCGATGCGCGAGATGGTCGGCCACGCTCTGCGTTGCGAAAAGATCCGCGCCGAGGTCTTCGCAGGAAGACGGTCGCCCATGGTCTTCGGCCAACCCGAAGAGTGGCTGGCAAGTCTGATCGAGTCGCTGCTGCAAGCTGGCGCAGGGGCCACCGAGCTGTCGCGCCGACTCGTAACACAAGCCTTCGAAGCGGCCCCCACTCGCCCCGGTGTGATCGATGGCCTCGCGTTCGAGTGGATCGCCGACGCCGATTCACGGCTGGGCCCTGTCCTCGAAGCGATGGTCCACGGCCGCTACTACTGGATACCCTTTGCGCGCCTGTTGCGGGTCGACATGGAGGCCGTTTCTGATCTGCGCGACCTGGTTTGGCTGCCGGCGCACATCACGTTCATCAACGGCGGCGAGGTGATCGCGATGCTGCCCACCCGCTATCCGGACTCAGAGCACAGCGACGACGGGCAGATTCTGATGGCGCGCAAGACTCAGTGGCGCGAAGATGGGCCTGAGCGCTGGTTGGGCCTGGGACAGCGGGTTTTCGTGAGCGACCACGGCGAGCACGATCTGTTGTCGGTGCGCAAGATCGAATGGTCGGTCTCTGATGGCTGAGCTGCGCGCGCGCGACCGGCTGCAGCCTTCACTGCTCGACCGGCTCACCGATCATCATCCCGAGCAAAGTCACGAGACCGCCCAGGCGCGCGTGCTGACCCGTCAGCAGTTGCGCGCAGCCGTGATGCGCGATCTGTCGTGGCTCTTCAACACGACGCGCGATGAGCCCGAGCCTGCCTCTACGCGCGTCAACGATCTCGAGCACTGGAAGCGCTACAAGGAGGCCCGTGCTTCGGTGCTGAACTATGGTCTGCCCGCGCTTGCCGGCGTCACCAAATCGATGATCGACAAGACGGCCATCGAAACCGCGATCAAGCAGGCGATCACCACGTTCGAGCCGCGCATCGACGCGAAGACCCTGGAGGTGACGATCCATGTCGACCCCCTGCACCACCACAACGCGCTGCAATTGACGATTCGCGCGAGCATGTGGGCCACACCGATGCCGATGGAGTTGTTGCTGTCTGCCGACTACGACCTCGAAACCGGCAATACCCAGCTGCGCGAGACCCAAGCCCCGGCGCGCATGGCGCCGCCGCGCGAGGCGCGAAAGTAGGCGATGGATCCGCGCCTGCTGCGCTACTACAACCAGGAACTGCGCTATCTGCGTGAGATGGGCGGCGAGTTTGCGCGCGAATTCCCCAAGATCGCGTCGCGGCTGGGCATGGATTCATTTGAGGTTTCCGACCCCTATGTCGAGCGGCTGCTCGAGGGCTGCGCCTTCCTCGCCGCTCGGGTGCAGCTCAAGCAGGACGCCGAATTTCCGCGGCTGTCGCACCGTCTGCTCGAACTGCTCTACCCCAATCTGCTGGCGCCACTGCCGTCCATGTTGGTGGCCCAGGTTGAGCCCGTGCGCAGCGACCCCAATTTGCTGCGCGCGCCGCGCATCGCCCGCGGCGCGGCGCTGTTGGCCACGCCCCCGGCGCATTCACGCACCCGCTGCGAATTTCGCACCGCGCAAGAGTTGCAGCTGACACCGCTGAGCAGCGACTCAGCCGAGTATTTTCTCAATCTCGCCGATCTGGGCTTGTCCAATTTCGCGCTTCCCGAACGGCCGCGCTGCGGCGTGCGCTGGCGCCTGAAGCTGCCCGAAGGCCTGGCGCTGGCCAAGCTCGAGATGGCCGATTTGCGCTTTTATCTTGGCGGCCAAAACGATGTCGCGCTGCACCTGTACGAGCTGTTCACCACCTCGCTCGTGGGCGTGTTGGCCGCCGCGCCGGGGCGGCCTGAAACGCGCCGCCTCATTCCCGCCGAGCAACTGGTCCCCGTGGGCTTGGACGACGCCGATGCGCTGCTGCCGATACAACTGCGCACGATGTCGGGCCTGCGCCTGTTGCAGGAGTATTTCGCCTTCCCTCAGCGCTTTCTGTTTTTCGATCTGGGCGGCCTCTCGACCTTGCTGCCGAGTCTGCCCGGCAGCGACTTGGAGCTGCATTTCTTGTTCTCGCGTCCGGGTGTCGATCTCGATGGCCTGGTTGAAGCGGCGAATTTTTGCCTGCACTGCGTGCCTGCCATCAACCTGTTCGACAAGCGCGCTGACCGGATCGCCGTCGATGACGCGCAGCACGAGTTCCACGTCGTGCCCGAGCGCACCGCGCCGCTGGACTACGAGGTCTACGACGTGCGCTCGGCCAGCGGCTTCGATGACCAAGGCCAGGAGCGCCACTTCCTGCCGCTGTTCGCGCCCGACCACAGCCAGGCACCGAACCAGACCGCCTACTACAGCGTCTGGCGCGAGCCGCGCATGCTGTCCGAGCAGGCGCGCCGCGAAGGCCCACGCTCGGGCTATCTGGGCTCGGAAGTGTTCGTGTCCCTGGTCGACCCGGACGAGGTGCCGGTGGCGCATGCGACGCATCAGCTTGCGGTGCAAACGCGCTGCACCAATCGCGACCTGCCTGTGTTCCTGGTCGCCGGCGGCACGACCTCACCGTTCAGCCTCGACGCGGGCTTTCCGTTAAGCGGCGTGCGCGCGATTGCGGGTCCCTCTCGGCCCGACAGTGCGCTGCGCGAGGGCGGTGTCGCTTGGCGGCTGCTGAACCTCTTGTCACTGAACTATTTGTCGCTGCTCGAAGGCGACGCGGGCGAAGGCGCCGCGGCCCTGCGTGATCTGCTCAGTCGGCTGCCGGGGGCTGCCGAGCCGGCGCATCGACGCCTGATCGAATCGATCCAGAAGCTCGACGCCAAGCCCGTCGTGCGGCGCTACCCCGTGCCGGGCCCGGTGGCCTTTGCCCGCGGCATGCAGATCGAGTTGACCCTCGACGAGCTCGGCCACGAAGGTGGCAGCGCCGTCATGTTTGCGGGCGTGCTGCACCAGTTCTTTACGCGCCACGCGTCGATGAACAGCTTCGTCGAAACCGTGTTGCACTCGCTGACGCGAGGGCAGTTGATGCGCTGGCGGCCGAGCCTGGGTGCAAGGGTGGCGAGGTGAGGTCGTGAGCGCCCCAAGGCCGACCGGAGCCGGCCGTCTGCCTCGCGGATCCAGCACCGAGACACGGCCCCAGGTGCAGGGAACCGGCGCCACAGCTCAGCGCGCCCAACTCCACCAAGCCTGGCTACAGCAGGCCTCGGAACAACCCTGGCGGCTGGACTTCTACGTCGCCCTGCGCCGCATCGCCAAGGCGCACCCGCATCTGCCGCTGCTGGGCGAAGCCTTGCGACCGTTTGATGAGCCCGTGCGGGTGGCGCAATCGCCCGAGCTTGATTTCGCACCGGCGCCGCTGCACAGCCTGCAATTGCGGCCTGATGCACCGCCGCTGCTGGTGCAGCGCATGTTCGGCCTGGTCGGCCCCAATGGTGCCTTGCCGCTGCACCTCACCGAATACGCGCGCGATCGCACGCTGCACCACGCCGATCCGACCTTCCAGCGTTTTCTCGACATGCTGACGCACCGCTTCGCACTGCTCTTCTACCGCGCCTGGGCCGAGGCGCAGCCGGCCTTGAGCCTGGACCGGCCAGGCAGCAAGGCTTTCGCCGATCGGCTGGGCGCGCTGGTTGGCATTGGCCTGCCGAGCCTGCAGGACCGCGACGCGCTGCCCGATGCGAGCAAGCTCTACTTTGCCGGCCGGCTGGCGCGCCAAACCCGTGATGCCCAAGGCCTGCTGGCCTGGCTGCGCATCGAGTTCGACGTGCCCGTGGCCATCGAACAATGGTGCGGCCATTGGATGCAGCTGCAGCGTGATGAGCGCAGCCGCCTGGGCCGGCGCTCCGGCTCGCGGCTCGGTCGCGACACCGTACTCGGCGCCAGCGTCTGGGATGTGCAGCACAAGTTCCGCATCACCCTGGGGCCACTCACGCTCGCCCAGTACCAGCGCTTCTTGCCTGGTGGCTCGGACCTGGCACGCTTGCGCTCTTTGGTGCGGCATTGGGTTGGCATCGAGTTCGCGTGGGACTTGAAGTTGATCCTGGCGCGCGCCGAAGTGCCGCGCCTGGTGCTCGGCGCGGCGAAGCGCGCACCGAGCCGGGCGCCGGTGAAGATGGGCCACACGTCCTGGCTTGGGCAGTATCGGCGTGGGCTCGATGCCGGCGATTTGTGCATCGATGTCGAACGGCCCGCGCCGAAATCCGGGGGCGCCAGAGCATGAGTGGAATCAGCCGCGAGGCCCTGTTTGGCAAGCTCAACCCCATCGCCTACCAGTCGATAGAGAGCGCCACCGTGTTCTGCAAGATGCGTGGCAACCCATATGTCGAGCTGGTGCACTGGCTGGCTCAGTTGGTGCAGACCCCAGGCACTGACCTTGAGGCCATCCTGCGCCACTGCGAGATCGAGGCTTCGGCGCTGGCGCGCGACATCACCACAGCGCTGGACCAGCTGCCGCGCGGCTCGACGGCGATCAGCGATTTCGCCTACAGCATCGAAGACAGCATCAAGAACGGCTGGCTCTACGGCAGCCTGCTGTTTGGCCAGGGCCAGGTGCGCAGCGGCTTTCTCATCATCGCCATGCGCAAGACCCAGCACCTCAACCATGCCCTGCTGTCGATCTCGCGCCAGTTTGACCGCATCGATGAGAACGAGCTCATCGACCAGTTCGAGTCGATTTGTGGTGCCAGCAAGGAAGCGCGGCTTGGCGCCACCGATGGCACGGGTCTGCTGGCTGGGGCCGGTGCCGACCCCGGTGTTGCAAACGCCGCCATGGCGCCAGCCGTGATGGGCAAACAAGAGGCGCTAAAGAAGTTCTGTGTCGACCTGACCGAGCGCGCCCGCGAAGGCAAGATGGACCCGATCAATGGCCGCAGCGAAGAGATTCGCCAGATCGTTGACATCCTGATGCGCAGGCGGCAGAACAACCCCATCCTCACCGGCGAGGCCGGCGTCGGCAAGACGGCTGTGGTTGAAGGCTTCGCCCAGCGCCTGGCACGCGGCGATGTGCCGCCGCAATTGCAGGGCGTCTCACTGCTGTCGCTGGACCTGGGTCTGCTGCAGGCCGGGGCCAGCATGAAGGGTGAGTTTGAGCAGCGGCTGCGCCAGGTAATTGATGAGGTTCAGGCCAGTCCGAAACCCATCATCCTGTTCATCGACGAGGTCCACACCCTGATCGGTGCCGGCGGCGCGGCGGGCACTGGCGACGCGGCCAATCTGCTCAAGCCCGCACTGGCGCGCGGCACCTTGCGCACCATCGGCGCGACGACCTGGGCCGAGTACAAGAAGTACATCGAAAAAGACGCCGCGCTGACCCGGCGCTTTCAGGTGGTGCAAATCGGCGAACCCGACGATCACAAGGCTGTGCTGATGCTGCGCAGTGTGGCCGGCATGCTCGAAGCGCATCACCGCGTGCAACTGCTGGACGAAGCCATCGAGGCTGCCGTGAACCTGTCGCGCCGCTACATTCCGGCACGCCAATTGCCCGACAAGGCGGTCAGCCTGCTCGACACCGCTTGCGCCCGAGTCGCCGTGAGCCAGCATGCAACGCCCGCCCAGCTGGAGGACAGCCAGCGCCGCATCGAAGCGCTGGAGATCGAGCAGGGCATCGTCATCCGCGAAGCCGCGATCGGTGTCGATGTCGGCAGCCGGGGCGTCGAGGTTGCCGCCAAGCTCGGCACTGAACGCTCGCGCATGGCCGAACTGCAGACTCGCTGGCAGGCCGAGAAGGCCATCGTCGACCGTATCCTGGCCCTGCGCAAGCGGCTGCGCGAGGGTGGTATGCCGGTCGAAGACTCATCGCCGCCGGGCGCGGCTGCCGAGCGCGATCAACAACTCGCCGAACTCAAGCTCGAACTCCAAACCGAGCAGCAACAGCTGAGCACGCTGCAAGGCGAGTCGCCGCTGATCATGCCCAGCGTCGACGCACAGGCCGTGGCCTCGGTGGTCGCCGACTGGACCGGCATCCCCGTCGGACGCATGGTGAAAAACGAACTCGCGGCTGTGCTGCAGCTGGGCGAATCACTGGGCCAGCGCGTGATTGGCCAGCAGCATGGCCTGGACATGATTGCCCGGCGCATCCAGACCTCACGCGCGCGCTTTGACAACCCGGACAAGCCGATCGGCGTCTTCATGCTCTGCGGCACCTCGGGCGTGGGCAAGACCGAAACGGCACTGGCCCTGGCCGAGTCGCTGTACGGCGGAGAGCACAACATCATCACCATCAACATGAGCGAATTCCAGGAGGCTCACACCGTCTCGACGCTCAAGGGCGCGCCTCCGGGATACGTCGGTTATGGTGAAGGCGGCATCCTCACCGAAGCCGTGCGCCGGCGCCCCTACAGCGTGGTGCTGCTGGACGAAGTGGAAAAAGCCCACAGCGATGTGCACGAACTTTTTTTCCAGGTCTTCGACAAAGGTCGCATGGAAGATGGCGAAGGCCGCTTGATCGACTTTCGCAACACCATCATCTTGCTGACCTCGAATGTGGGCTCCGAGCTGATCATGAACATGTGCAAGGACCCCGAGCTGATGCCCGATCCGCAGTCGCTGGCCGATGCGCTGCAAGGGCCCTTGACCAAGGTCTTTCCGCCCGCGCTGCTCGGCCGCCTGGTGACGATTCCTTACTTCCCCTTGTCGAGCGAGATGCTCGGCCGCATCGTGCGCCTGCAACTGGGCCGCATCGAAAAGCGCGTGCTGGCCAACCACCGCATCCCCTTCAGCTTCAGCGATGAAGTCGTGGCCCTGATCGTGCAGCGCTGCAACAACGCCAATGCCGGTGGCCGCATCATCGACGCCATCCTGACCAACACCGTGCTGCCCCGCATTTCGGTCGAATACCTCACCCGCCTGGGCCGCGGGGAGTTGCTCCGCGCCATCGCGCTGACGGCTGCGGACGGCGAATTCGCCTACCGCTTCGATTGAGTCGCTGACGCCACAACGGAGACCGACATGGCCAGCACGCGAGAAGCCTGGTTCAAATGCGTCCTCGGCGACGACGAGCTGCTGTTTCGGCGCCTGCTGGGCGGCGAGGAGTTGGGGCGCCTGCCCGAGTACCGACTGGAGCTGATGCGCTCGCAGAAGCTGAGCCGGATTGCCCCGGCCGATTTGCTGGGCACGAAGGCGACCGTGAAGCTGCTGCGTGCGAACGAGCAGTACCGCTACATCGACGGCTGGATCACGGCTGTCGAACTCGGCGGCGCGGTTGGCCGCTTCGACACCTATCAGCTCGAGCTGCGGCCCTGGCTGTGGCATCTGACGCTCGGCGCAGACTGCCGGATTTTTCAGGACAAGAACCCGGTCGAGATCATCAAGGCCGTTTTCGCCGACTATTCCAGCGCCGAGTTCGACCTGTCCAAAATCAGCGGTACGCCGCGCACCCGACCCTATTGCGTGCAATACCGCGAGAGCGATTTCAACTTCGTCAGCCGGCTGATGGAGGAGGAAGGCATCTGGTACTACTTCAGCCACGCCGATGGCCGGCACACGCTGGTGCTGGCCAACGGCCCCAGTGGCCAGGTGGCGCTGCCCGAAGGCCAACTGGCCTGGGCGCATTCGCAGAGCGACGAGCATGTGCGCGAAGACATCATCAGCCAGTGGCGCAAGAAGCAGCAACTGCGTTCGCTCAAATTCATCCACGACGACTACGACCACGAGTCCCCGACCACAGCCCTGCTCAAGAGCGAGCAACGAAGCGTGGGCTACGCGACCCCGGGCGACCTCGAGGTCTACGACTGGCCGGGCAGCTATGCCTTTCCGGGGGACAGCAATAACTCCAGCCAGGGCACGGCCGCAGCCAAGCTGGCAGTCAAGCGCTTGGAGACCGGCCATGTCGTGGTCAGCGCCGTCTCACCTTGCCGTTCCATCGGTGCGGGCATGACTTTCGGATTCAAGGACCATCCTTACGACGCCGGCGACTATCTGGTCACAGCGGCGAGCCTTTCTTTCGACGCGGGCGACGAAGAAGCCGGCGAGTCCACGCGCGGCGATGGCTTCAAGGCCCGCCTGCGTCTGGTGCCCAAAGCCACGCCCTTCGCGACCGAGGCGCTGACCCGCAAGCCCATCGTGCAAGGCCCGCAGACCGCGGTGGTCGTCGGCCCGGCCGGTGACGAGATCCATGTCGACCGGCTGGGACGGATCAAGGTCTGGTTCCGCTGGGACCGCGTCGGCCCCAAGAACGAGCGCAGCACCTGCTACATCCGCGTGGCCACGCCCTGGGCGAGCAAGAACTACGGAATGATCACGACACCGCGCATCGGCGACGAGGTTGTGGTCAGCTTCCTCGAGGGCAATCCTGATCGCCCCTTGATCACCGGCAGCGTCTACAACAACGACTTGCCGCCGCCCTACCCTTTGCCAGCTCAGGCCACGGTCAGTGGCACACGCTCGCGCTCCAGCAAAGGCGGGGGCGCCGACAATTTCAACGAGTTGCGCTTCGATGACAAGGCCGGCGCCGAATATGTCTGGCTGCAGGCCGAGAAGGACTTTCACCGACGGGTCAAGCACGACGCCACCGACGAGGTGGCCCGCAACAACCAGGTCGAGATCGGCAAGAACCACACCGCCGCCGTCGGCGAGGCCTACGACCTGAAAGTTGGCAAGACCGCCAAGATCGAGATTGGCACCGATGCCAACGCCAAGGTGCTCGGCGACCTGAACCTGGCGGTCGATGGCGGCACCGGTTTGAAAGTCGGCGCTGGGCTGGACATCAAGAGCAACGGCGCGCTGGCTGTCACTTCCGGCGCGGCCATGGACGTCAACGCCAGTGCTTCGCTGACCATCAGCGCCTCGGCGCGAAAGAAAAACGACGTATGCGGATTGATCAGCAACAGCGCGTTGCCCGATGCGGTGTTGGCACCCGCAATCGCAATGCCGTTGGAACCGGTGGCCGCGAGTGGGTACGTAGGAACACGGGGCGGCGCGATGCTTGCCGGGCTTTGGGCGCCGCCATAAAACGCTTCAAGCTGACCCAGATCCACTTTTGCGATATCGCCGCCGATGCTGCCCTCGCTAAAGCTCAGCGCCATCCACGGTTCGAACTTGGTGATCACCCGCGGCTTCACTTCCGGGTGGGTGTGTAGGTAAAAATTGAGCCCGTCCGCCCAAGCGATCATCAGCGCTTGCAGCCAGGGCTCGGCCTTGGCGTATTCGAGCTTGAGCTGCTCGGGGTCAATGAACAGCTTCATGCGCAGATCACGAAAAATCGCCGCTTCGCCTTCTGCTTCCGCCAGCCGACCTTGGGCGTTCATGAAGTTGGTCTCGATGCGATTGAAGTCATCTTCGGCCTGCGCGTACATCAGGCCGAAAACGACATCGGCGTCGGACTTGGCGTAGATGTGCGGCACGCCCCAGTCGTCGCGAATGATGGTGACGGCTTTTGCGCGCTGCTGCCATGCCGCCACGTCGGCTTGGATTGGCGTGCGGATTGGCGCGGACGTGCACGCAGCCAGGAGGAGCAAAACAACAACAGCAAAGTTTTTCATGTTGGTTCTCACGGGTGACCGCGCGGTTTGATCAAACCACATTTTTCACCACCAGAATAGCGGTGGCATGCGGATGAAGTTGCGGCGTTTGAGTTCGGCTAGGAAGCTCATAGATTAACCATCAGACTAACCGCACCAGTTCGGAATAAGCCGCAATTTGGCGGTCGCGGGTTAACAAGATCATTGGCTCGCGCATGGCTTGGGCTACCAGCAGCCGGTCAAAAGGATCCACATGCAAAAGCGGCAGCTGCGTGGTGGCGCGCGCGTGGTGAACGCTAACATCGAGCCAGTTAAAGCCGCTTTCGACGCAGGCGTCAACTAGCACATCCGGGCTCATCGGCATGACATTGGGATGTTTGCGATGCTTGATGGCAACTTCCCAAACGCTGGCCGCGCTGACATAAATCTGATTGTCACGGTCCAGCAGCAACTGCTGGGCGAGCGCGCCCAACTGCGGATCAGCGGTCAGCGTCCAAAGCACTAAATGGGTATCCAATAAGATGCGCATTACGCGTCGAAATCGGCGGCAATTTCAGCATTGTGGACGTCTATGTCGAGCGGGATTTGGTATTTGCCTTTCAACACGCCCAGCTTGACGCCACGCCGTTCGATCGGCACCAGCCTCGCCGCAGGCTTGCCATTGCGGGCGATCGTTATCGCGCGCTGTGCGCCGCTGGCAATGTCTTCGACTAGGCGCGACAAATGCGTCTTGGCTTCAAGTATGTTGACGGTGCTCATCAAATCGCGCCTGATGGTTAGTTTAGTCTGGTTAGACTAGCACAAGCTAATGGCCGACTTCGCAATCTGCTTTTCACTCGCACCGATAATCACCATTCTCAGCCTTTCGGCAGTGCTCGGGTGCGCCGAACTCATCCCAATGCGGCGCGATGCCGTTCCTGCTTGGATCGTAGCCGGTGCTGGCACTGATGCTGTTTGCCGTCATCACAGCGCAAGGGACTGGCAATGCCTTTATCTATTTTCAGTTTTAATTTTCAAATTCATCTTTCACATTTTTGGGAGGTGCTCCGCCATGACTAGTTCCACGCACGCAAACATACCTGGATTCAAGCGTTTAACCGCCTCAGATCGACCGGGCGTGGCCCAGCCAGTTCCCGAGCGCGAGGTGCCCGATTTGCCTTGGATACCGATTTTAATGATTGCTTGTTTGCTTGCGCTGGCAATGCTGGCGGCCTGGAAATGGCACTGGCGTGCTTATGGGGTGTTACCCAGCTATCGAGACAGCGACGGCGCGTGGGCGCAGCAGCGACGCCGTATCGATAGCGGCGAAGCGGATGCCTTGGTTCTGGTTGGCTCATCACGCGTGCTGTTCGATGTGCAACTGCCTGAGTGGGAAAAGGCCACCGGAATACGCCCGATTCAATTGGCTTTACAAGGCACCTCGCCGCTTCCGATACTGGAAGATCTTGCGACAAACTCACAGTGTAAAGGGCGACTACTGATCGGGGTTGCGCCGGATTTGTTCTTTAGCGGCTTTGCCGTTCGCGGCGATGTTGTTAACTACTATCACGATCAAGGCCCGTCGCAGCGCTCGGGACACTGGCTATCGCAGCATTTTTTAGAGCCCTACTTCGCCTTTTATGCGACAGATTTCGCGCTAGCCACGGTGATTAACCGCCAACCTTGGCCGGTACGCACCGGTGTTAACCGCCCCGCGCCGGTTCGCAAAATAAGCGTGTCAGACGCGGATCGCAACACCACAATGTGGCAAAAGGTTGAAACCGATATGGCCTACCTAACCATGGCGCGAAACACGTGGGCGGTCAGATTTAACGGCCCACGGCCTGAGCCCATGAATACGCCTGAAAAAATGCAAAAAGTGATTGAGACGCAAATCGCTAGAGCGGAAACAGCGGTAAAAATACTGCGCGCACGCGGCGTGCGTTTGCTGTTTCTACGCCCGCCCAGCAGCGGCGATTATTACGCTTTTGAAAACAGGCTTTTCCGCGCGCAAGTACCTGGGATGCGCTGCTGCGCCGCACTGCGGCAAAGGGCATTCACTTCGAGGACTACCCCGAATTTCAAGGGCTAAATCTGCCTGAGTGGTCGCATTTATCAGCGGCAGACGCCCGCAAATTCACGCGCGCACTTGCGCCGATGGTGGAGCCAGCGTTTCAAGGTATGGAGTCTCGCGGAAGCGGCACGGCGGGAGCTTAGCACTGAATGCATTGACGTCACATTGCGCTGTCAACCGTCGTATCGGGCGGTTTTTGGAACGCCGAGCTGCGCTCGGCATCCATAAGCCACAGCGGGTTGCTTGACGACCACAGTTCGGCGATCCAGATTTGCGCTCTTGATCGCTGTATGCAAAAAAAGTAACCGCAAATACCTGAGGTTAATGGCATTGAGGCGTAGGATTTGCTCATGGCAGGGCTTTTGCAGCCGAGTTCTCGCGCCTCGGCGAACTCAGGGTGATCTCGCGCACCTCGATGGAGCGCATCGCCGAAGACAAGCTGGAAGTCGGCGAGATCGGCGCGCGCCTCGGCGTCATCCGTGTATGTGCTGGAAGGCAGCGTGCGTAAGGCCGGCAATCAGATCCGCGTCACCGTGCAGTTGATCGAGGACGCCACCGACAATCACCTCTGGGCCGAGAACGATGATCAAGTGCAAGCTTGACCATCGCCGTCTTGCTCAAGCCGGTGACCAACGCGCGCCGTTCAACTTTAGCAACAACGCCCAGATTGGCAATTTGCAGCGCCATAGCCACCTGAAGTAAAAAACTCATCATCGTCAGTATAGATCGCTAATCTGGCGCCTAAGCGTTACTCAGCCGATATTTTTGCAGTCGACTGTTGGGTTTTTCCGGCCGGGTATATTCAATTAAACCCGCGACCAGCGCAGGTTTCAAATAGCGCGCTTGGAAAGATTTTCGATCACGCAAGCCCAGCGCCGCTTGGAGTTCTGCGCCGCTCATCTCGCCTTTGAGCACCTGCAAAAGCTGCGTGACTTGGGGGGCGACTTGGGGGCTGACTTGGGGGGTTGCCGTCGGTAAGGCGTGAGCGATCATGTCGAGCATGAACTCGATAAACGCCGCCGAATCGGCATTTTGCGTGCTTTTCCGGATTGCGTCGTAATACGCCTGCTGGTGCTCGTAAATCAGGCTTTCCACCGGAATTTGCGCAAACAGCGGCTGCCACTGGCTCAAAATCAGGCTTTGCCAAAGCCGCCCCATGCGTCCATTGCCATCAGAAAACGGATGGATGAACTCAAATTCGTAGTGAAACACCGCACTGGCAATCAGCGGATGTTCGCGGGTGTTTTTCAGCCACACCAACAAATCGTGCATGAGGTACGGCACGCGATTTGCCGGTGGCGCCATGTGAATCACCTGCGAACCCGACATCACGCCAACGCCGCTTTCTCGATAGTGCCCGGGCGCATCAAGCAACCCAGTCATCAGTAGCGCATGCGCTGCCAGCAAGTCGGCTTCATTTTCGCCGTGCCATGTTCGCCCCGGAACTACAGCGCGCGGGGCGTCACGGTTTGATAGCGGTAACAAGCACTCATAAGCCTTAATTGCATTGCGCGCTTCTTGAATCTGGCGCGGCGGCGCAATCACGCGCTTACCGTCCAGAATCGCGGTGATTTGCGCGACATCCAGCGTATTGCCCTCAATCGCGAGCGAGCCTTGAATGGTTTGAATCCGATTAATTCGGCGCAAGCGCAAAGCGTTGGCATCCAGCGCTGGCGCAAGTCGCCCCAACGCCTCACAGATTTCCGCAACGCGATGCAGGATCGCTGACGTCAGTGTGTAGGGCGGCGTGTAGGGTTTGAGCATCGTTACTTAGCGCCATCAATCCATTTTCAACAATTCAACGCGTTTAATGAGCTCAGCAAAACGCGGGTCGTCAGCTAAATCGTCCCAACGCGGATCGGCACCAATAGAAAGCATGCGTGGACCACGATCGGCAATTTCTTGGTCCAGTAACGCAAAAGCTTTGTCCCTTTCGCCGACCGCACCGTAGGCAAGTGCCAGACTGGCACTCGAAACAACGCGACGGGTCGCGTCTGATTGCAATTCACCTAGCAATTTGACCGCTGCTTCATGCTTGCCTGATTTCGCTAACGAGCGTACGAGCAGTGCCTTCACCCACGGACCATCGTTCAGTGCCAAGGCTTTTTTAAACTCAGAGATAGCCCCAGCATACTGCCCATTGGCGTGGTAAACCTGTCCTAAATACCAGTGAGAAACAAAGAAATTCGGATCAAGGGCAATCGCACGTTTAAGTTGTGTAACCGCCTCGTCGAATCTTCTGGCTCTGAACAGGACGTTTCCGAGATCGGCACTAATAATCGGGGAAACCGGGTCAATTTCCTCCGCTCGTCGGCTCGCTGCAATCGCTTCATCGAATCTTC
>JANNWF010000097.1:0-1714 GCA_031408455.1 Pseudoxanthomonas sp.
GCCCAGGTTCCGCAGCTATTCGCCTAAGCCCTTGATATTGCTGTCCTCGAACAGCGAAAAATGACACTACAGGGTGGATTTGGCGGGTGCTGGGAGCTTGAGGGCCTCGAACAGGTCGATCTGTTCCTGGGTGGTCTTGCCGACGCCGCTGTAGGCCTTGTCGCCGATGCTTGCGCGGTGATGCTGGAGGCGGCGCAGCCGCTCGAGCGCGGTCTTCGGGCTGGCCGCATGACCATGGGCCTTGAGCCGCATACGCATCACCCGATACAGGATCAGTGCAAGGAAACAGATCAGCGCATGGGCGCGGATTCGATCGGGTAATCGGTGGAACACCGGAGCGATCGCCAGATCGCTCTTGAGCACCCGGAAGCCACGTTCAATGTCGGCCAGGCTCTTGTAACGCTGCACGATCTGCTGGGCGCTGAAGTCCTCGACGTTGGTCAGCAGCACGAGCTTGCCGTCGAATACTTCGGCACGTGCAATGGCGGCTTCGTTGAGTGCGTAGCTGAAGCGATCGGCGGTGAGGTCAGCCTCGATGAAGCGCCCCAATTCCGCCTCGCTCACGGCGCGCTGGAAGCGGCTGTACGCACCTCGATCACTGGCCTTGCGGCCGCGCTCGGTCTGGCCTTCGTCTTGGGCGTCAAGCTTGGCGACGAGCTTGCCGGCGAAGTCTTCCAGTTCCTGGATCCGCTGCCGCCGCTTAGCCGACTGTTCCGCCGCGCGCTGCGGATCGTGTGCGACCACGAGTCGGTGGTCGGCAAAGCGACCTTCGGCCAAGCCGTCAGCAAAATTCATGGCGTCGAGGGTGCCGCCCAGCTCCGCATAGCGACGCGCTGGCACCGCGAGGATGAACTGCAGTTGGCGTTGCGTCTGCGCCGCCACCTGCTTAAGTTCTTCGACGTTGTCGAGACTCAACAGACCGCGATCGGCGACGACAATGACGCGCTCGACCGCGAAGCGCGCGAGCACCGTATCGAGCATGGCCTTGAGGGTCTTGGTCTCGGCCACGTTGCCCGCGTGCACGGTATGCATCAATGGCAGACCCTCGGCGCTCTGCACCACGCCCAGCACGAACTGGCGTGCGATGCCGCCGGTTTCCTTGTTCATGCCAAAGGCGCGCAGGTCGCCCTCGATCTGCACCTCGCCGTGGATACGAACGGTCGTCAGGTCATAGAACACCACCGAAAGCTGCTGGTCGAGCATCGGTCGCAGCTGCTCGCCGATGCGCGACTCGATGACCTCGGCATGCTCCATCAGCGCGTCCATCGTGCGCAGCAGCTGATCGTGCGTCACCGCCTCGGGCATGCCCGGAATTGCCACCGTCTGCAGCCACTCCAGACAGCCCAGCTTGGAGTCCGCCGCGCACAGACGGTTGAACACCATCGCCCGCACCAGCGCCTCGGCGTCGAACTCGCGGCGTGACGAACGCAGCGCCCGGCGGACGACATCCGCGAAGCCCAGTTCACCCCACAGCGCATGCAGCGCGTAGACATCGCCAAATGCGCGGGCGCTGTCGCACTCCACCGAGACGGCCGCCGGCTCGACGCGCCCCAGCGCTCGGTTGAGCCCATTAATCAACGGATCGAGGTGGCTGGGCTCAAGACGATCCAATCGCCCGAGATTGGCGATGACGCGCTGGCGAACCGCCCCGGAGTCCGAACGGTAGCCCTCAACGATCTGCAGATAGCTGCGTCCGCCGGAGCGGGAGATGCGG
>JANNWF010000098.1:0-6289 GCA_031408455.1 Pseudoxanthomonas sp.
CGGTGCCAATCGCGGCGTCAATGGGGGGTGGGTGAGTACGCTTGCCGCGATCAACGGCGAGCTCTACGTAGGCGGGTTGTTTGACCAAGCAGGTGGTGCGGACGCCAATCATGTTGCACGCTGGAATGGACGCTCTTGGTCCAGCGTCGGCAGTGGTGCCGCAAATGGCGTCAACGGCGCGGTTTACGACTTGGCCGCGAACGGCGCGGAGCTCTATGTGGGCGGCACATTCGGTGAAGCCGGAGGAAAAGTATCCGGCTCAATTGCGCAAGCGAGTACCGGGTTGCTGCCGTTGTTCGCCAATGGATTCGAATGACTGGCCGTCCGGGGCGGCCTGAGCTTCCCGCGACTTCGCGGTTACGCTGATCAGGTGCGCGCTGCAACCAACTGATCCATCGCCTCGATCACGGCTTCAACTTCGATCAAATCCATCACACCATCGAACTCGATCTTGGTGCCCCATGCCAATGCGTCGGCGGGCTTGCCGAGATACTTGCGCGCTGCGGCGTCATAGCGATCCACAACAAAGCGGCGCTCTGAGTAGGGACCGCTGCGTGCGGGGTTGCTCGCAGCGTGCAGTCCAATCACCGGTGTGCCTGCGGCATTGGCCATGTGCATCGGGCCGGAATCGGGGCTCAAGACTGCGGTGGCGCGAGCCAACAACGCCTGCAGTTGCTTGATGGTGTCCTTGCCGATGAGGTCGATCGCTGGCTCCTGCATCGACGCCAAAATGTCATCACCCATCTGGCGTTCTAGCGCGCTGCGGCCGCCGCACATCAATACCCGCCACCCGTGCTGGCGCACCGCATGGTCGGCAACGGCCGCGTAACCCGTCGCGCGCCAGTTGCGTTTGATGTGACTCGAACATGGGCTAATCAGCAGCGTGGGTTGCTCGCCCGGCAGCGCCCGTTCGGCAAATTGAACTGCATCATCGGGCAACGGAATGTCCCATCGCTTTTCGGTCTGTCGCAGGCCTAGTGGCTCAAGAAAGCTGCCAAAGGCATCCAAAACGTGCTCACCACTACGTGCGGCAATGCGCTGATTGACGAACAGCCCATGCAAATCTTTGGCGCGCGCGGAATCAAAGCCGATCCGTTGCTTGGCTCGAATCAGGGCCGACGCCAAATTGGCGCGCAACGCGACTTGCATGTGCAGCAATACATCGAAGCGCCGGCCCTTTAGCGTCCGCTGCAATTCAATGTAGGCATGGCGG
Organism: Pseudoxanthomonas sp.; assembly: GCA_031408455.1. Taxonomy (GTDB): domain Bacteria; phylum Pseudomonadota; class Gammaproteobacteria; order Xanthomonadales; family Xanthomonadaceae; genus JANNWF01. Next base: position 1,214 of record JANNWF010000098.1, read on the forward strand.
CCGCGGCTTTTATCGAACACGATGAACTCAACACCAGCCAAGTCACCGACCAATCGGTGCTCAAGTTTGCCGATGATCCACGTCAGCTGGGTCGACGGGCAGAGTTGTTGCAGGGTGTGTATCAGCGGCACGACATGGGTGACATCACCCAATGCAGATAGCCTTAGCAAACAAATGGATCGCAGCAGATCTGATCGCAGCAGATTGGGCGGCATCAGTTGCTAAACTCCCGCCCATCGCAGCAAGCCCCGACAGGCGATTGGCGATTGGCGATTACCTGAAAACGCATGCTGCCCCCACCCGAATCCATCGCGTTTGCTCCCATCGAAGAATTGCGCGTTGTCACCGAAAGCGGTGACGGCGCAATTCTGTTCGACGCGGCGCGCATTCCACAAGCAGACCGCGATGTACTGGATGAGAGCCGCTGGCCAGCGCTAGGCAAACGCGGGCGCGGATCGGTCAAGCACGTGCAAGGCGACTTCGGTGCCGGCGTGCTGCGTGCGTATCGACGGGGCGGCTTGGTTGCGCGGATCAACAGGGAACGCTACTTATGGACCGGTGAATCGCAAACACGGCCATTTTGTGAGTTCCGTTTGCTCGCCATGATGCGAGCGCGGGGCTTGCCAGTGCCGGCTCCGTTGGCAGCAGGATATTGGCGCCGCGGACTGTTCTATCGGGCTTCGATCCTTACCGCCGAGATCGTCGGGGCAACTACCTTGGCCGAGTGCTTGAGCGAGGTGATGCAGAGGTCAGAATCGTGGCGTGACTTGGGCACCACGCTTGGCCGCTTCCATGCGGCTGGTATTTGCCACGCTGATCTCAACGCGCACAACGTGCTAGTCGATCAAGCAAAGCGCTGGTGGCTGATCGATTTCGACCGCGGCGTAGCGCGCGCACCGGATGATCGCTGGCCGCAAGGCCGGTTGTTGAGGCTCAATCGCTCGCTGCGGAAATTGGGTTCTGCGCAGATAAGTGGCTGGTCGCAGGCGTGGCAGCAATTGTTGGAGGCTCACGACCAAGCGCTCTACCTCGGCATGGCTAAGTGCAAACCATCTGCATGACTTGGACGCTGCATTTTCTTGGTGTGGGGGCCGCCAGCGCACCGCAACTGGGCTCGGCGAGCGCGGTGCTCGAGCGCGATCAACAGCCCGTCTTGATGATTGACTGTGGCCCGGAAGCACTGACGTCTGCGCTGACACGCTACGCCGGACCACCGCCCGCACTGTTCATCACCCATGCCCATTTGGATCACGTGGGCGGTTTAGAGCGACTGTTTGCGACGACGTATTTCAACCCGCAAATACGTGGCCAGATAGCATTGTATGTGCCGGCCGAGGTGGTGCCCCTGTTGCAACAGCGCGTTGCCGACTATCCCAACGTCTTGGCGGAAGGCGGCGCCAATTTTTGGGACGCGTTTCGACTGATTCCGGTCAGTCGACATTTCTGGCATCAAGGGCTTCGCTTTGACGTATTTGCGGTGCGCCACCACGCGCCGAACACCGCGTTTGGGCTCAGTTTGCGCGGCTGTTTTGTCTACACCGGCGACACCCGCCCAATCGCCGAAGTGCTGGCGGTCGCTGGTGATGGCAGTGAGCCCATCGCTCACGACTGCGGCCTGCACGGCAATCCATCGCACAGCGGTATCGATGACTTGGAGCGCGAGTATCCCGCCGCCTTGCGCGCCCGCTTGGTGCTTTATCACTACGCCTCGCAAGCCGATGGGGATGCACTGCGAGCGCGCGGCTATCGCGTCGCGCGGCGTGGCGATTCGATCCCTTTAGCAGCGCCACTGATTACGACTACGCCCGCATGAGTGGGCCACTGTTTTGCGCTCGTGGGCTGGGATTCTTGCGCAACGACTTGCGCATCTTCGGCCCGCTCGATTTACACATCGACCATGGTGAGGCGCTGCTGATCGAGGGCGAGAACGGCGCTGGCAAGACCACCCTGCTGCGCGTGCTGGCCGGGTTACTGACAGCAAGCGAGGGCGAGATTCGCATTCGCGAAGCCGTAGCCGATCGCTACAGCGTGGCTAGCACGGTGTTGTTGCTAGGCCATCTCCTGGGTCACAAGGGCGAATTGACCGCGCTGGAGAATTTGCAGTTTGCGATGGGCATCTTTGGCCGCCGGGCGACAGCCGATCCCGAATCGGCACTTGCCGCCGTCGGACTCGCAGGCTTTGAAGATCACCCTGCTCGCTTGCTGTCGGCCGGTCAGCGCAAGCGCCTCGCATTGGCTCGGCTGAGCCTGCTTCCCGCCCCGCTATGGTTACTGGATGAGCCATTTGCCAACTTGGATTTGCAAGGCATCGCCTTGGTCAACACCCTGCTCGAAAAGCACCTCGCCGAAGGTGGCGCCGCGTTGATCACCAGCCACGGTGCCTATGCGACCGGTGCCTTCCAAACTCGCCGCCTGACACTCGCGAACAGTCATGACCATGAATGACTTGACCGACCATTCAATGCCTTCAGAGCATGCGGCGAGAAGGCGCGGAGGACCTCAAGAGTCGCCGACAACCGTTGCGCCGTGTCGTCAATCCAAGTCGGTGCGTCCACATGACTGAAGCAAGTGCAATAACCGGTTTCGCTGCCGTATTCAGCCGCGATCTGCGGCTGGTATGGCGACGGCGCGGCGATGCGTTGCAGCCGGCGCTGTTCGCGGTTCTTGTTGCCAGCCTGTTTCCGTTGGCTCTTGGGCCCGAACCGCAGACATTGGCGCGAATTGCCCCGGGCGTGATCTGGGTGGCCTTGCTTTTGGCGAGTCTGTTGTCACTTGACAGTCTGTTTCGCAGCGATCTCGACGACGGCAGCCTTGAACAATTCATGCTCGCGCCGCAGCCATTGGCGGCGCTGGTGATGGCGAAGGTGCTGGTGCATTGGCTGACCAGCTCGTTGCCGTTGCTGCTGGCCGCACCTTTGTTGGCCGAGTTGCTGTTCATGCCGCACGAGCTATTGGGCGTGATGGTGTTGTCACTCGCCCTAGGTACTCCGCTGCTCAGTTTGATTGGCGCGGTAGTGGTGGCACTGACAGTGGGAATGCGTCGCTCTGGTATGCTGCTGGCCCTGCTTGCACTGCCCCTTTACGTGCCCATTCTCATACTCGGCGCAGGCTCGGTGATGGCCGCCGCGCAAGGCTTTCCCAGCAATGGTGCGCTGCTGCTGATGGCTGCTGGATTGGTCATGATGCTGGTGGCGGCGCCATTGGCAGCGGCCAGCGCGTTGCGGATTGCGCTCACATGAAATCGGGCTTACACGGAATTGGGCTTGCATGAGATCGGGCGCACATGAGACTGGCTGAATGAACCCGCTGCTATTGTGGTTTCACCAAACTGGATCGCCGGCCATATTCGAGCGCTTCGCCAAGCGCTGGTCGCCGTGGTTCATCTGGCCAGCCTGCGTATTGATGGCGTGGGGAATCTACGCCGCGCTGCTAGAAGTTCCGGCTGACTACCAGCAAGGCAACAGCTATCGCATCCTGTTCATTCACGTCCCTAGCGCGTGGATGAGCTTGTTTGTCTACGTGGCGATGGCGGTCAATGCATTCATCGCCTTGGTTTGGCGGATCAAACTTTCGGAATTGCTGGCGATGAGCTGCGCGCCCATCGGGGCGGCATTTACTGCGGTCACCCTGTTGACCGGTGCGCTGTGGGGCAAGCCGACCTGGGGCACCTGGTGGAGCTGGGACGCGCGCATGACCTCGGAATTGGTCTTGCTGTTCCTGTATCTGGGCGTGATGGGTTTGCACGCCGCCATCGAAGATCGTCGGGCCGCCGCAAGAGCGGCCTGTTTCCTAGCGTTGATCGGACTAGTGAATCTGCCGATCGTGCATTACTCGGTGGTGTGGTGGAACACCTTGCATCAAGGCGCGACCATTCGGCTGATTGGCAAATCGAGCATCGACCCAGCGATGGTGCCACCGCTGATTGCAATGACTATCGGCACCAAGTTGTGGTTTGTTGGCTCGTTGCTGACTCGCACACGCGCTGCACTCATCGAGCAGGAGAGTGGCAAGGATTGGGTGCGACGCCTGCTGCTTCCAGGCACTCAGTCTGCCCTGCAAAATTCAGGCGAGTCGAAATGAGCGAGTTCTTTTCGATGGGCGGACACGGCAGCTACATCTGGGCAAGTTATGCCGTATTCGTTTTGGCCTTGATCGGCGATGCGCTGGCACCTCGGCTGCGACTGCGCCGAGTGCAACATGAACTAACCCAGCGCCTGCGTCGACAAGTGGGCAAGAATCAACCATGAGGACTCAGCAATGACCCCAGTACGCAAGCAGCGTTTGGTCATCGTCGGTTTGGTGTTGGCAGCGGCGGGTGTGGCCGGCGGGCTGCTAACGCTTGCCCTGCAACAGAACATTAGCTATCTGCATAGCCCCAGTGAAGTGTTGGAAGGCCGCATCAACGGCCAAACCCAATTCAAGCTGGGTGGCGTGGTGCAGGAAGGCAGCGTGGCGCGCAAGGCTGGAACCATGGAAGTTCGCTTTGAAGTGACGGATCGCAGCGCCAATTTCCCGGTGGTGTACACGGGCATCCTGCCGGACCTGTTTCGCGAAGGCCAAAGCGTGATCGCGCGTGGACGCTTGCAAGGTGACCACTTCGTCGCCGAAGAAGTATTGGCCAAGCACGACGAAACCTATATGCCAGCCGAAGTGGCCGAGAAAATGGCCGCTGCCAAAGCAGCGAAAGCCGCCAAAGCGATGAGCCCGACCAGCGCCAGCGGAGACTCTCAATGATTCCTGAGCTTGGCCAATTCGCGTTGATCGTTGCCCTGCTGCTGGCCATCGTGCAGTCGGCGGTGCCGTTGGTGGGCGCGGGCTTGGGAAATCGGGCCTGGATGGCCGTGGCGAGGCCAGCAGCTTATGGTCAGTTCGCGTTCCTGTTGATCTCGTTCGTGATGTTGGCCTCCGCGTTTGTCGGGCTGGATTTTTCGGTCGCCTACGTGGCCCAGAACTCCAACTCGTTGTTGCCGATGGAGTACCGCATCTCGGCCATTTGGGGCGGCCACGAAGGCTCGTTGTTGCTTTGGGTGTTGATTCTCGGCGCGTGGACCATTGCCGTTGCCGCGTTCAGCCGTT
>JANNWF010000099.1:0-4840 GCA_031408455.1 Pseudoxanthomonas sp.
ACCGGCAACAACAACAGCAAGATGCCGCCTGCGTCCGCATTCGCGGGCCTTCCCAAGCGGGCGTTCACACTCGCAATCCAGCTGTCGAACCAACCGAAGCGACGCCACGAACCCGGCTCAGGCAGGCGATGACCAAGCAGCAAGGCGACCACAACCGCAATCAGCGCAGCGGACATCGACAGACTTCCCGACAGGCTCGTGCCCAGTGGTTTGGATTGTAGCGGTCGCTGGGTGTGAGTCGGTGCTCACCGGAGTGCTGCGTTCGCCCCTTGGTCGAGGCCCGTGTCAAACCTCAGGCCCCGGGCAGCAAGGCTCGCACACGATCCGGATCGGCGGACTCAAGCAACCAATCCGCCAGAAGGCGAAAACTCACCGAAATCGGAAACGGCATGCGCAGGCTGCCACGCTCGACTTCGTCAAGCAGGTCGACGGCTGAAATCCAACGCACATCTTCCAATTCATCACCCAAGGTGATGGTTGGGTCCAACGCCTGTGCGCGGAAACCCAGCATCAGCGAGGCCGGAAACGGCCACGGCTGCGAGCTTTGATAGTGGCACGCGCCAACGCGCACACCGGATTCTTCCAACACTTCTCGCCGCAACGCATCTTCAAGTGATTCACCGGGCTCGACGAAACCGGCCAGCGTTGAATAGCGCTTGGCTGGCCAGCCCGCTTGGCGACCAATCAACGCGCGTGGACCATCGGTGACCAACACGATGACTGCTGCGTCGGTGCGCGGAAACTGTTCGAGCCCGCAATCCGCATTGCTACAGCGCGTGCTGTGGCCGGCTCGGCGTAGCTGCGTCGCGCTGCCGCAGGCGGGGCAAAAGCGCGCCCGCGTTTGCCACAACAGCAATGCCTTGGCGTAGGCAAACAAGCCAGCGTCGAAGGCCGACAGCTGGTTGGCCGCTTCGCGCAAGCCCGTCCATACCCACGATCCTGCTCGCCGATCCGGGTCCAAGGCTTCCGCTGCCAAGGCGAAATGCGCGCGCCCAGCGTCGAGACCGAGAAAACTGGCTTGCGCGACCAGCGCTGCCGGGAAGTCGCAGGCGCGAAGGCTGGCCAGCGCTGCGACATTCACGTCCAGCGCCGCGCGCCCTTCAAAATCGACCAACAACAGCGTTGCGTTTGGCCAAGCAGCCGCCAGCCAAGCCGGATCTTCTCGGCGTTCGGCAGCGCGATCCAAACGGGATCCTGCAAACAGGTTGGGGCGGGGCCTCGCACTCATCGGCTAACGCACTCGTCAGACCGCAAACGAAGACCCACAGCCGCAGGTGGTCTTGGCATTGGGGTTGCGAATGACGAACTGGGCACCTTGCAGGCTCTCGGTGTAATCAACTTCCGCACCCATCAGATACTGCAAACTCAGCGGATCAACCAACAACACCACCCCATCGCGCTCAACCGCTGCATCGTCGTCGCTGCGTGCTTCGTCGAACTCAAAACCGTATTGGAAGCCCGAACAACCGCCACCTTGGATATATACGCGCAGATTGAGCGCCTCATTGCCTTCCTCGACAATGAGTTGGCGCACTTTGTTGGCAGCGGCGGCAGTGAGTACAAGCGGTTGTGCCAGCTGCTGGTAGGTAGGTGCTGCTTGCATGGCCGTTGGTCCTGAGTCAGACACTAGAAGTGGACGCGACTGGCAGCGAAATCAAGCGGCAGCGTCCTTGCGCCTGCCTGATCACGCCGCCGCTTCGCTGCGCCTGCTGGTTCACGCTGCAGCTTCGCTGCGCTCGCGCTTAGCTTCGCCGACCGTGCTCAGCACCGACGCGGTCTCCGGCTTGGGCAGTTGTTTGGGCGCATCCCCGTGGATCATGCGCCCGCTGACCACGGCACCGGCGGCCATTTCGATCACCTTGTAATACAAGTTGCCTTGCACGCGTGCGCTGGCACCCAGCTCGATGCGATCACTGGCATAGACATCACCACTCAGTTGACCGTTGACGACCACGTGCGGCGCACGCACTTCGCCGTGAATGCTGCCGCGCTCGGCTAGTGTCAACACCGCGTCGCCAGCACCGGCTTCCGATACCACCGAGCCGTGCACGGTCCCTTCCACGTAAAGACCACCGCTGAAGGTCAAATCGCCACGAATGGTGACTTGGCTTCCAATCAGCGTCTCAACGCCCGAGGCCACCGAACGCGGGGCTTTGCTTTTCTCACTGCCGAACATGTTCAGGATCCTTTTTGCGCGGGTTGACGAGGTTGATCCGGTTGCGTGGCGGGCCATGGGTAAACGCGCTCGGTCGGTTGGCCGCCACTGCGTGCGGTCACCCGCACCCGCTGCGGCAGAAAATTCGGCGGCAACATAATGATGCCCTCGATCTGCTGGAAATAGCGGAACTCAAACGCTTGTGGCGCGGCGTTGGCATCTTGCCGCAGCTTGCGCCAATCGAGCTCGGTCAGCCTGCCGTCCAGCGTGCCCTCGACAGCCAACGACACCTCACCTCGCGTCAGGGCGCCCTTCTTCAGGGATTGGGTAAGTGTAATCGCGTAGTGGACGCTACCGGCTTCCGCCGGCGTCATCTCCAAACTATGGACGTTGAGTCCCTGCCGCTGCGCGCTGCCGCTGACCAAACGTTCGTAAAAGCCGACGTCTGCGCGCAAGGCGGCGATTTCTTCATCGCGCTCAGCCAAGGTGGCTTGCAGCGTCTGCGACGCACCGCGGGTGACTTGGTCCGAACGCTGGGCCAAGGCCAACTCGGCCATCACGCGATCAAGCTCGTTGCGCAGCTCGTTGCGCTCTTCGCGCAAGCTGGCTTGCTCAACCGTCAACCGTTGCATTTTTGGCGCGGCGTAGTGGATCGACAGCTGCCAGACCAGCAGCAGTGAAGCCAACCACAGCAATGCTGTCAGCAGCCATGAAGCGCGCATCCGGGAGCGGTGCGGGACGATGACAAAACGAGGCTCCGGCGTTGACACGTTGCGATTACTGGCGAAAAGGGCGGGCACTTATCGCCCGCGCAGCGCGCTCCGTCAAGGATCACGGCACCAAGTGCACCCACTACGTATTCAGCAAGCTAGCCCTGCGGCCTATACTCGGGCCTCCTGAACGAGCATCTCGTTACCGATGAGCGAAGCCCAGCTCTACGCCCTTGCGGTTGCCTTGGCATGGATCGCCGGCGTGCGCGCGTATCTGGCCGTGTTTGCGATTGGTCTGGCTGGCCTCAGCGGCTGGATTAGCCTGCCTGGCGAACTTGCGCTGTGTCAGTCGCCGTGGGTGTTGGCTGTGTCAGGCGTGCTGACCGTGGTTGAGTTCAGCGCCGACAAAATCCCTGGCGTCGACTCCGGCTGGGATCTGCTGCAAACACTGGTGCGTATTCCTGCCGGGGCGTTCCTGGCAGGTGCGACGCTCGGCGATGCGGAAACCGGCCTGAGCACCGCTGGGCTGCTGGCAGGCTCAGCGGCCGCACTCTCTGCCCACGCGCTCAAGTCAGCCACTCGGGCGGTGATTAATACCTCACCCGAACCAGTGAGCAACTGGATGGCATCGGCAAGCGAAGATGGATTGGCGATGGCAGCTCTTCCATTTGCATTCGTCAATCCTTGGCTGGCCTTGCTGCTGGTGGTGGGTGGCAGTCTGTTGCTTTTGTTTACCGTGCTGTGGGTGCTACGCCGCCTAGTGCGGGTTGCAACGCGCTGACACCTGTTTGACCCTGCCGGTATAGTTATGAGTCCCAAGGAGAGCCGCTCAGCGGGCATGCACGCTCACCACGATAGTCAGCAGCGCGCCGAGCTTAGACTCGCGTTCTTGAAACACCTGCCGAACCGCGTCGATAACTTGGCGCGGCGAGTTCGGCATTCCTGCGACCTTGGCTGGGACATCAACGGCCTTGCCTTGTTGTTTGAGGACATCCAACGACTCGCTGGTGCAGCAGGCACCCACGGTGCGCTGGAAGTCAGCCAGCAGCTGCACGCGATAGAAACCGTCCTTGATGGGTACTTGACCGTCGAAGCGCTGCCCGATAGCGCGGGAGACCGGAAGCTGAAGGCACTACTGGATGCAATGGCGCCGGTTGGTATCGTCGAAGTGCCGCGCAGTCAACCCGCTGCAAGCACCGGTGCCGAGCTTGAATCCGCCCGCATCGAGATGCCGCCGTCGCACTATTGGCGGCGCTGGGGCAGCGACGCCACGCCGGCGATTCCGATTGCCTTTGCGACGGTCGAGTACGCGCAGGGCGCGACGAATGACCCGCTCGGATTTGGTGTGGATGAAGCAGCCCTGACCGCCGCGCTTGCGGCCGGTGCCAGCAGCTCAGTCGAAATTGTCAGCACCGTTGTGTTGGCGGACGGCGCAACTCCGCCCAAAGCAACCCAGCCGTCAACGGGTCCTGCCGCGGACGCAACCCCGCCCAAGCTCGAGCAGGCGCTGCCAGCTCCGCCACCCCCGCCAATGAGCGTCGCCGCGGTCAAACCCGTCGTTACTGCAGCAAGTCTCGGGGCGAAAGCCGCCGCTGCGATCAGCAACTCAGGCCCGAGCAAAGCTCCCGCACCGCTTGCGCCAGTCGCCAAGCGCCAGTTTATTCAAACGCGCGCCAGTGGTCGTATCTATCACCTCTCCGACAGCAGCGCCTTGTCCGTTGAGCTCGATCAGCAATTGGAAGCCATCGGCTATGAACTCGAACTGCTCGAAAGCGCCGATGAACTGAAAGAAATTCTCGCCGCCTTGCCGCCGGATCTGGTGATCGTCGATGCCAGCTTTGCCAGTGCCATCGAAGATATTGGACCGGTACTAAAGAGTACCCGCGAGCGCACCAATTCACGCTTGTTGCTGATGGTGTTGAGTAGCGAGGACAACGTGCCAGTGCGGTTGTCGGCGCGCCGAGCCGGCGCCGAT
>JANNWF010000100.1:0-11816 GCA_031408455.1 Pseudoxanthomonas sp.
CGAAGCGGTGAGCCTTGCGGCGTCCATACACGTTGATAGGCATGTGCCGAACGTGGCGCGCGGAACGGCAAAATGACGCCATACAGCAAGGGCATCCAGATCGCACGGGGCAACTCAATTACCCGACGATCCGCCAGAAACTCTGCAAGATAACGACGCAATGCCGACGCATTCGGCGTAGTTGGTGTGCCCAAGTTGACCACGAGTACGCCGCACCGAGAGGCGCTGCCGTGGGAATAGTCGGATCGTCCTAGGTACGTCATCAGTCGCTTTCGATAAGTGCTGGTGGGTCGCAGCGAATGCGCAGGCAAGCTCGAAGTGCAGCCCGGACCTGATGCCAAGGCTATGATTCGAATGGGAAGTGATGCTATTCTCCGCGGGCGCCGGTGCAAGGCGCGGTGACGATTCATATTATTACTCGAAGGACGACCCGATGCGTCCCAGCCCCGCCCAGTGGTTTGCCACTGTTCTATACCTGTTCGCTGGCGTCGCGCTGGCGGAACCGCTTGGCTATGCGTCGGGTTTCCGTGACCTGTACCGCATCGACCTTGCTAACGCGCAATCCACCTCAATTGGCCGGATTGGATTCAACGATATCGAAGGCTTGGCGCTGTCGCCGAACGGCACGCTTTACGCCGCCGTAGACGGCACGACTCAGATCGGATCCAGTACCTCAGCGACCACCGATTTTCTAATTCGCATCAACCCAAGTTCCGGTGTTGGTTCGCTGGTGGCGCAGTTGCCCAACTTGCAAGGACGAGGCCCCAACGAGCAGTTGGACTACGGCTTGGCATTTACGTGTGATGGTCGCTTGTGGATGTCGGCTGAGACCACCGCCGAACTATGGGAAGTCAATCCCGCGACTGCCGAATTGCGATTGGTGGGAAACACTGGTGCCAGTCTTTCTGGATTGGCGGGTCGTGGCACCGATCTGTACGGGGTCAGCGTCGATCCGAATCCACGGCTGTTTCGCATTGATACCACTACCGCTGCAGCGACCGCGATTGGGCCGCTGAATGCAGGCGGACACGTGCTCAACGTAGGTCTCGATTTCGACGCCGCTGGTCGACTGTGGGCGACCCTTGATCCGGTCGCAGTGGCACCTTCACGGTTGGCGCAAATCAACTTGGTGTCGGGCCTTGCGTCCGAGATCAAGAATCTCAGTTCGGAGCCTGGGATTGGCATCAAAGCGCTGGCCATCGCCGCCCCAGAGCCCTGCGGACCGGTTGTGCAGGTGCCGATCATGGTGCCCGGTCCTACCGCACCATTGTTGATGCTACTCGCTGGCATCGCTGGTTTGTTCGGCGGACGGCGGCTTCGGCAGCGGGCCCGAGCGTAGCTAGGAAAAGCTAGCTTAGTGGAGCCAAGCGTTGTGGGCCCAGTCACAGCGCGATTAGCCCGCGTTCACCCGCCGGCTTTCACACTCACGAATCCTGCGCCGCCGACTGCAGTTGGCGTTGCGCCAGTCCACATTGGAGAACTTCATGCGCTTGCTGCCGCTTGCCACCTTGCTTGCTTTGATATTCGCTGTGACCGCGCATGCCGGCGAACGTGAAGACAGCCGGGCAACCGACGCCTCGCGCGTTTTGGACGAGATCATGCAGGCACCGGATCAAGCGATCCCGTCACGGATGCTGCATGACGCGCATGCGATTGCGGTGATTCCTGACGTCGTCAAGGCCAGTCTGATTTTGGGTGGGCGCGCGGGCAAAGGTTTGGTGTCGATACGCAATAGCGACGGAACTTGGAGCCACCCCAGCTTCATCAAGTTGACCGGTGGCAGCATTGGCTTTCAAGCCGGCGTGCAGTCGACCGACGTGGTGCTGGTGTTTCGCAGCGCGCGTGGCGTCGATTCCATCGTCAACGGCAAGTTCACCCTCGGTGCTGATGCGGCGGTCGCCGCAGGTCCAGTGGGCCGCACGGCACAGGCGTCGACCGATGGGCAACTGAAGGCGGAAATCTATTCCTACTCGCGCGCTCGCGGCCTGTTTGCTGGCGTCGCCTTGGACGGCGCGGTCATCGCCATCGATCATCGTGCCAACCAGTCGGTGTATGGCCGCAACACCACGCCACGCGCCATCTTTGAGGGCCGCGCGGGACGGCCGTCCGATCCGGTCGTTGACGTGATTGATCGGCTCGAAGAATACAGCGCACGTTGAGTGAGTTGTCGGCGCGCTTTCACACTGCCGCGTTATCCTCTGCGGAGTGATCACATTCAGGAGTGGAGATGGGAAGTTTTAGTATCTGGCACTGGGTGATTGTGCTGCTGGTCGTGGTCTTGCTGTTCGGAACCAAAAAGCTGCGCAACGTCGGTGGCGATTTGGGCTCGGCAATCAAGAGCTTTCGACGCGGAATGGCTGAACCGGATGACGAAGCCGCCAAGCTGGAAGCCGACAGCAAAGACAGCAGCGCCAGCAAGGCGGCTGAAGCCGAGCGCCAAGCCCGCCACTAGGGCAAGGCTGGAGTCTCAACATGTTTGAGCTTGGCTTCGGGGAAATGCTGCTTACCGCAGTCGTAGCGCTGTTGGTGCTGGGCCCCAAGCGTTTGCCCTTGGCCGCGCGCACGTTAGGGTTGTGGGCGCGCCGCGCGCGCGCGAGTTGGTTTTCTCTGCGCGCGGAGTTGGAGCGCGAACTGGCCGATGACGACATCAAGGCGAGTTTGCGTGAGGCGCGCGACGAGATGCGGCAGCTGCGGCGTGAACTGCAAGCCCCACTGGTACCGGCTCCAGAGCTTGCCCAGCCAGTGGTTGCGGCGGCCAGCGTGTCCGCAGACGACCAAGCTCATATCGAGTCGCCATCGGCGAGTGCGAAACCCACTGCTTCGCCGCTGTGACTGAGCCCGTGGTCGAGCGCGAAGAAACTTTCATGTCGCACCTAGTGGAGCTGCGCGCGCGACTGTTGCGTGCGGTGCTTGCCGTGCTCGCCGCATTTTTGGCGCTACTACCGTTTTCGCAACGCACCTACAGCCTGTTTGCAGAGCCGCTGATCAAACAGTTGCCGGCGGGCGGGCAAATCATCGCCATCGATGTCGCGAGTCCATTTTTTGCCCCGATCAAACTGACCTTCGTGCTCGGTTTGGTGGTGGCGATGCCCGTCGTCCTGTATCAGCTGTGGGCGTTCGTCGCGCCGGGCTTGTATCGCAATGAAAAGAAGCTGGCGATGCCCTTGTTGGTGTCGTCGGTGGCGCTGTTTTACATCGGCTGCGCCTTCGCCTGGTTTCTGGTGTTGCCGACGGTGTTTGCCTTCTTGACTGCGATCACCCCAGAGGGTGTGGCGATGATGACCGACATCAGTCGCTATCTCGATTTTGTGTTGGTGGTGTTTCTCGCGTTTGGTTTCTGCTTTGAGCTGCCCGTGGCCGTGGTTATTCTGGCAGCGATGGGTTGGGTCAACGTCGCCCAGTTGCGCGAGGCGCGCGCCTACGTGGTGGTCGGCGCCTTTGTGGTGGCAGCGGTGATTACACCGCCGGACGTCATTTCGCAGGTCATGTTAGCCATCCCCATGTGCGCCTTGTACGAGGTGGGAATACTGGTCGCGCAATTGTTGGAGCGGCGAGCAGCGGTCGAAGCGGCGTCCTGAAAACCACCACCATCGATGAGCCGTTCAAGGCCTGACGGCGCAGCTCGAGCCGTTATACTTGGCAGCTGTCTGTCGCCTTGGTTGCCATGTCCGCTCTTACTTTTCAGTCGATGATCCAAACGCTCAGTGCCTACTGGGCCGATCAGGGTTGTGTCCTCATTCAACCGCTGGATCTTGAGGTCGGTGCTGGTACCTTTCATCCGGCGACCTTTCTGCGTGCGCTAGGCCCCGAGCCTTGGAATGCCGCCTATGTGCAGCCGAGTCGGCGTCCTGCCGATGGCCGCTACGGCGACAATCCCAATCGCCTGCAGCACTACTACCAGTTTCAAGTGGTGATGAAGCCGAGCCCGCCGGATATCGTCGAACTCTATTTCAATTCACTGAAGGCCTTGGGCATCGACCCATTGGTGCACGACCTGCGTCTGGTCGAGGACAACTGGGAGTCGCCCACCTTGGGTGCTTGGGGATTGGGCTGGGAAGTCTGGCTCAACGGCATGGAAGTGACTCAGTTCACCTACTTCCAGCAGGCCGGTGGACTCGAATGCAAACCGGTGTTGGGTGAGATCACCTATGGCTTGGAGCGTTTGTGCATGTATCTGCAAAACGTCGAAAGCGTGTTCGATATTGTCTGGGCGCGTGGGCCGCAGGGCGACGTGACTTATCGCGATGTGTTCCATCAAAACGAAGTCGAGCAAAGCGCTTACAACTTTGAACACGCCAACGTCGAGGAACTATTTCATCGCTTTGACGCCTGCGAGGCGGAAGCCCTGAAATTGATTGAACTCGACTTGCCATTGCCGGCCTACGACCAAGTTTGCAAGGCCTCGCATAGCTTCAATTTGCTGGATGCTAGACGCGCCATCAGCGTCACCGAGCGGCAGCGCTTCATCCTGCGCGTGCGCACGCTGGCGCGAGGGGTGGCCAAGAGTTATTTCGACAAGCGCGAGAAGCTCGGATTTCCGGGTTTGCGTGGGCAAGCCCGGCGAGCCTGAGGTATCGTTTGACGCGGGGGAGCGAGTCGCGTTGGATGTCTGAATTGATCGCGTCTTGGTAAGTGCCTGACACAAGGGGATGGCGTAATGAGCGAGTTCAAACCTCTGTTGGTAGAACTGGGGACTGAGGAGCTACCGGCGAAATCGCTGCCTGAGCTGGGCAAGGCGTTTTTTGATGGGATCCGCGCGGGGCTGGAGAGTCGCCGCATTCCGCTCGACAAAAGTTGGGAAATGGATATGGCGCGGCCGTTGTACACGCCGCGTCGCCTCGCCGTCATGTTGCCGGGCGTCGCCACCCAGCAGCCCAGTCAGAATGTTGAAATCAGCGGTCCGCCGATATCTGCGGCACTGGATGCCAAGGGCAAGCCAACAGCGGCATTGACCGGCTTCGCAGGCAAGAATGGCGTCGCCGTCGACAAGCTGGAGCGGGTCTGGACCGGTGGCGTTGAGCGCTATGTGCTCCGCCGGGTGGAGCCTGGCGTGTCGACCTTGAGCGTGTTGCCTGACATCGTTGCCGAGGCAATTCGCAACCTGCCGGTGCCAAAGCCCATGCGTTGGGGCGACGAAGACTTTACGTTTGCCCGGCCAGTGCATTGGTTGGTGATCTTGTTGGGAACGCACGTGGCCGATGGCGTGGTCATGGGTCTGAAGGCAGACCGGATGAGCGTTGGCCATCGCTTTCACGCACCCAAGCCGTTGTGGTTGAACAATGCTCAGGACTACATCGACGTGATGCGCGAGGCGTTTGTGCTGGTGGATCCGGCTGAGCGCATCGGCCGCCTGCGTGCCGACATCCAGGCCGCCGCCAAACAAGTGGGTGGCGAAGCACGCATGCCCGATGCTTTGGTCGAAGAAGTGAACTGTTTGGTTGAATGGCCGAAAGCGATTCGTTGCAGTTTTGAATCCGAGTTTCTGCGAGTGCCGCAGGAAGCGCTGATGCTGACCATGGAGACCAACCAGAAGTTTTTTGCCGTGCTCGATAACAAGCGGCGTTTGACCGAGCACTTCATTGCGATCGCCAACATTGATTCCACCGATGTAGCCGAAGTGCGCAAGGGTTTTGAGCGCGTGATTCGGCCGCGTTTTGCCGATGCCGGCTTTTTCTTTGATGAAGATCTGAAAACGCCGCTTTCGACCTTGTTGCCCAAATTGGCCACGGTCAGTTACCAGCAGAAACTCGGCAGCTACGCCGACAAGTGCGCGCGCGTCAGTCAGCTCAGCGAGCGCATCGCTGGCCGCTTGGGCTTCGACGAAAACATGGCGCGGCGCGCAGCCCTGTTGTGCAAGGCCGACTTGATGTCACGTATGGTCGGCGAGTTTCCCGAACTTCAAGGCGTGATGGGTCGCCACTATGCCTTGGCATCGGGCGAGCCCGAGACCTTGGCCATTGCCATCGATGAAGCGTATCGGCCGCGCTTTGCCGGCGACGCCATTGCGGAAACGGCACAGGGCCGCTGCTTGGCCGTGGCCGATCGCATCGACACCATCGTGGGTGGATTTGCAGCCGGCCTTAAGCCAACTGGCAACAAAGATCCGTTTGCGCTGCGACGTGCCGCGCTTGGGCTGGGACGGACCTTGGTCGAGGGCGGACTGGATGTCGATCTGCGCGTCCTGATTGGCGCCTCGGCCGAGCTGTTGCCGGCAGGCCTAGAGCCTGCGTCCACCGAGGAAATCTACGATTTCGTCATTGAACGTATGCGCGGCTACTACACGGATCTCAAGGTCCCGCAAGATCTATTTGCTGCCGTGCTTGAGATCCGCCCTGGCTCGCTGGTCGACTTCAATCGCCGGCTGGTGGCACTGGCGGAGTTCTTTCGGCTGCCTGACTCCGGCGCGCTGGCAGCAGCCAACTAGCGACTGCGCAATATCTTGCGCAAATCGCCGGAGCCAATCGCCGACCGCATCGATCCCGACCTGCTGACCGACCCCGCTGAGCGCGCCTTGTTCGTGGCCTTGCAAGATGCAGCGCGTGACAACTTTTTGCCGCTGAAGGAGCGCGACTACGTGACGGTACTGAAGCGATTGGCACGTTTGCGCAAGCCCATCGACGGATTCTTCAACGGGGTGATGGTGTTGGTTGACGACGCCAGCGTGCGCAACAACCGGCTGGCCTTGTTGGGGCGACTGTCGGCGCAATTTATGGCGGTTGGCGACGTTTCACAGCTAAACATCACGCAGGTTTAAGCGCCGGGATTGGACTTGCTTCACGTCGGCGCGGTTAAGCTCGGTGAATGGTAAATCGACTAGCCGCTTCCCCACCACGCGAGCTTCGCGCGCTGCGCTTTCAGCGGTTATATCGCCGTTTGGACTATGCCGGCTGGTCAGCGTCAGCGGTCACCACCGCTGATGGCTGACCGCATCCCGTCGGCGCTACTGCGACTAACGCTGGGCCTGCTGTTGCTGGGCTGCGCCCCGCCGACGCTGGCCCTAACGATTAACACGGTCACGGTGGAAGGCGTCAGCGGCGCGATGCGCGACAACGTGCGCGCGCGCTTGGCGTTGGCGAGCTGGCCGCCCAAGAAATCCCTGACCGAAGCGACCTTGGCTTATCAACTGCGGCAGGTGGCTGGTCAAGTGAATGCGGCACTGGAGCCCTTCGGTTACTACGACGCCGAAGTTGACACCCACGTGTCCCGCGAAGGCAAGCGCATCAACTTACGCATCACGGTTGCCCCCGGAGAGCCGGTGCGCATCGTCACCAGTCTGATCCAACTGCACGGCGATGGCAGTCAAGATGCAGCGTTGCAGCCACTGCTGACGCGCTTTAGGCCGCGCATCGGTGAGATTCTCAAACACTCACGCTACGAGGCGAGCAAGGCGACCGTGCAGCGTGGCTTAAGCGAACGCGGCTATTTCCGCGCCCGCAGCGAACGCGCGCAGGTGAGTGTCGAGCGCGCCAAACAGGCAGCCAACATTGAGTTGGTGTGGCAGACCGGGCCGCGCCATCGCTTTGGCGCGACAACGATTACTGGCAGCCAACTTCGCGAAGGCCTGCTGGAACCGTTGTTGCCGTATCGCGAAGGCGATTTGTACAGTCACACCGAGCTGTTGCGCTTGCATCGAATCCTGGTCGAGCTCGACTACTTTGGCTTGATCGACATCCAGCCGGAGCTTCGCTCGCGCACGCACGAGACTGGGCAACCGCCCGCTGATCCGGCGAACACTGCCGAAAAAGGTGATGCAGATGAAGACGCGGCAGACGAACTCAGCGCCGAGAGCGATTCCGAATTGCCGCCCGTCGCGCCCATCAAAATCAGCCTGACGGCGGCCAAGCGCTCCCGCTACAGCGCGGGTCTGAGCTATGGCACCGACAATGGTGCTTCGCTGCGGCTAGGACTTGATCGGCGCTGGGTGAACGACCGCGGCCACAAGCTAAAAGCGGACGCCGAGCTAGGCCAGCGGCGCTCATTGATCGGCGTGCAATACCGCATTCCCGAGTTCAGTTGGCTGCCCGGCTGGTGGAGCAGCGGCCTGAGCGTGCGTGACGAAGAGATCGGTGGCGGTACTTCCAAGATCGGCATCATCAATGTTGCTCGCAGCGCGCGTTGGCGCGGCAATCAAATCGCGGCGGAGTTCAACGTGCAGCAAGAGCGATTCCAGCAATTCGATTCAGTCGGACAGGTGGATCGCGATAGCTTTCTGGTCTACCCGGCCTTGCGCTTGGACCGCGTGGTGACCGACGACACCCTGTATCCCACCCGCGGCTATTCCGTCTCGACGTATGCGCGGGTAGGGAGCAAAGCCATCGGTTCGGACGTTGATTTCGCGCAGGTGGGAGTGGCGGGCAAGTGGATACGTGCACTGGGTGAGCAATACCGCGTGCTGCTGCGCGGTGAGGTGGCGGGCACCTGGGTGGACGACTTTGCTCAGCTGCCGCCTTCGCTGCGCAATTTTGCCGGCGGCGATCGCAGTGTGCGTGGCTACGGTTACCAAGAGCTGAGCCCCTTGAATCCGCTAGGTGAGGCGGCGGGCGGCAAGCACCTCATCGTCGCCAGCGCAGAACTTGAAAAGCGGATCGGTGAGCAGTGGGCGGTGGCAGTGTTTGCAGATGCCGGCAATGCCTTCGATAGCGGCTCATTCAAGCCTGCGGTGGGTGTGGGTTTGGGCCTACGTTGGCGCTCGCCGGTGGGGCCGATTCGCCTCGATATTGGGCACGGCCTCAATGATCCCGACCAAGCACTGCGCCTGCACATCGGCATTGGGCCTGAACTGTGACCCGGCGTCGCTGGCTCGCGGCATTTGGGTTGCTGCTTGCTGTCCCTACGACGCTGCTGCTGTGGCTACTGGTCAGCAGCTCTGGCCGCGAATGGACGCTGGCGCGCGTGATCGCACAGCTGCCACCGGGCAGCGTGCAAATTGGCGCAAGCGAAGGTCGCTTGACGGGCCCGTTGCTGCTGCGCGACGTGAGCTACCAAAGCCCTGACGTCGTCGTCCGCATCGGCGAGCTGCGCTTGGATCACGCCGTGCAGTCGTTGTTGGGTGGCCGCCTTGCGATTCGTTCCTTGCACATCGAGCAGTTGCGCATCGAGCTGGCTGATGTCGCTGCCGAGCCCGGTCCGCATCGAATCGTCTTGCCGACGCGCCTGCCTTGGCCGACGGTTGAATTGCCGATCGATGTGACGGTCGCTGAGCTTGCCATCAACGGGCTCGAAATCGTTCGGGGCGAAACCGAGCTGCTGAAATCTTCGGCCGTCACGCTACGCAAGGCCGAGTTCATCCACAGTCACTTTAGTGTTGACGCGTTGAGCCTGAGCAATCCGCAAGGCACCTTGGCAGCGGCTGGCAAGCTGGGGCTCGATGGCAAGCCAATCGCGGATCTGCGCGCCAGCTGGACAGTCGCAGGCGATCCGACTCCGACGGCGGAGTTGCGCATCGGCAACCGCGAGCAAGCGCTCGAAGCGGATTTCAACCTCGCTGATGCCGGCAATTTGCAGCTCCGCGTTGACTCAGCGATGAATTGGCGACTGAACTCGGATTTGAACATTGCCGACAGCCGCCGCTTCTTACCGGATTCGCCGGCACAGCGTCTCGCACTTGTGCTCGCCGCTACCGGTGATGGCACGCATGCATCGCTGACAGCAACGCTTGCGGTCGACGAGCAGACGCTGCATATCGAGCGCGCCGAGCTGGGCTTGATCGACGATGGCGCAACGCTGCAAATCAACGCGCTGAGGCTCACCGCCGATCCCTTTGGCGCGGTCGACTTCAGCGGACACATCGATATCAGCCAGCCACTCGAAGCCAACCCGACCGCGTTTGATCTACTGGCGATCATTGACGAGCTGACTTTGCCGGCGACCGCCGACGCGCCGGCGGCGCAATTGAGTGGGCGCTTGGCGGCGCGCGGCTCGTTGTCGAAGTTGGTGGTCGATTTGGAACAAGGACGGGTTAACCGCGGTCCGCTGCGTGCTGATCTGGAACTGGCGGGTGAAATCACCGCCAATGCTTTCCGCCTCAACCGCTTGGCATTGCGAAGCCCGCAAGGTGAGGTCATTGCCAGCGGCAACTACGCGTGGCAACCGCAGATGACGGCTGAAATCAATATCAGCCTGCGCGAATTTGATCCTGCATTGCTGCTGCCAGACTTACCCGGCCAGGTGAGCGGTGAGGTTCAGGTTACCGCCACGGATAATCCCGCATCGCCAACGCTGAAGATCGAGATCAAGCAACTCTCGGGAGAGCTGAGGCAGCGAGCATTGTCAGGAAGTGGTCTGCTTGACTGGCGCAAGAATGGAGGCTCAGCGGATTTTGACATTCGCTTGGGTCGCTCGCGATTGCTGGTCAGCGGCGATCCGGGCGAGCCGCTCGACCTTGACCTACGTTTGGCGCCGCTATTCGTCGACGACCTGCTGCCCAGTGGCAGCGGCCAAATCAACGCACAACTTCGTATCAGTGGCCCACGCAGTGCCCCGCGCATCGTCGGTCGCATATCTGGGCAGGATGTGATTGCCGATGCTGTGAGCGCCGGCGAGCTCAACCTGCAAATCAATGCCAAGGTAGATGGCAGTGAGCCAAGCGAGATCGATCTAGCCGCACGCAAGATCGAATTCAGCGGGCAACTGATCGATGCCTTGCATCTGCGTGCCAGCGGGACCAACAACCAGCATGGTCTTGAAGTCGATCTCGAAAATGAGCGGATGCAACTCGCTCTTGCCGCGAGTGGGCGTTGGCAATCCGATCAATGGTCGGGGCGGCTGAATTCGCTGACGTTGAGTCCGCAGGGTCTAAACACTTGGCGGCTGGATTCACCCGCTGTCGTGGAGTGGCAGGCGGGTCGGTTGCGCATCGAACGCAGTTGTCTCCGCGATGCCGATTCCGCATCGTTGTGTGTGGCGGCAACCGCTGAGGACGCCAGTGAGTCCTTCAACGCAGAGCTGATTGGCTTGCCATTGCAAGCATTGGCTACCGGCTTGGGTGTCGAAGGACTGCAAGTGGAAGGTGTGGCCAGCGCCGAGCTGGTTTTTGCACGGAGCAAGGGTCAAGCGACGGGCCGGCTCAATCTACGATTGGATACTGGTCGCTTACTGCAAGTCGATGTCGAGTCGCGTCCATTGCTGCGCTGGGATGCGATCGAGTTGGACGCCAAACTCTCGCCAAGCGAGGTGAGGGCAACGTTATCCGGTCGCCTCGACGACAGCGGACGGATCGAAGGCTCGCTCGTAGGTGGATCGCCACTCAGTGACGCTAAATCCGCGATGCAAGGCAACTTGCTGGTCTTGCTGCCCTCCATTCGCGCGCTTGAGGCCGCCATTCCCGATCTGGCAAACCTTAGCGGCGCTTTGCGAGTGGCCTTGGACATCGCTGGGTCGTGGGAACTGCCATTGATAGCGGGCGACATCGAGGTGTCTGAATTGGCCGCCGAAGTACCCGCAGCGGGCATCCGATTGCGCGACTCCAGCCTCGCACTGCGCGGCGATGGCCAACTGCTGCAAGTCGAAGGTTCAATCAACAGCGGCGGCGGTGCGCTGCGAATTGAAGGCAATCTGAACGACGCGCTCGGCAAGTCGCCCAACGGTCGCTTCAGCATTCGTGGCGAAGCCGTTCGGGTCGCTGACACCACGCAGGCCAAGGCCGTGGTTTCGCCGGATTTGCTGTTGCGTTACAGCCAAGGCCGCTTACGTTTGACAGGGTCGGTCAAAGTGCCAGAAGCCGCCATCGCCTTGGAGCAAATTGAGAGCGGTGTAACCACTTCGTCCGATGTGGTTGTCGTCGATCCGCGACAGGGCGACGTGGTGGCTAGTGCGCT
>JANNWF010000101.1:0-2343 GCA_031408455.1 Pseudoxanthomonas sp.
ATCATTTCAGGGCTTTCTAACGGCGCTTCGATGCAGCGGCTGCGCAAGCTTCAGGACGCGGTTTCGTGATTGAACAGTTTGCTCCGCAGGGTGAACGCGGTGAGGCTAGGCTGGTGATCCGCCCTAATCGGGCGTTGAGCCGCCAGCAGATCTTGGCGGCGTTTGCGCTGGTGGCGGTGGCGTCGGCGGCAGTGGCGGTGTTTAGTTGGGCGCAGGGCAACGTGTTTGCGCCTGTCTTTGCGGTGTGTGAATTGTCCTTGCTGGCGCTGTGTTTGCGATGGGTGTGGGTTGCCGGCATGCGCTTTGAAGTGGTGGCAATTGGCCCGGGCGAGATATCCGTCCGCCAGTTGCCAGAGATGTGCGACATGTTTCGCGCGCATCCGCAGTGGGTCCGTATGCATCAGCGCGGCGGCCACGTGCTGCTGGTGAGTCGGGGGCTAGAGGTAGAAGTGGGAGCCTGTCTGGGTGAGGCAGAGCGGCAGTCGCTGGCAGAGCGATTGCGCAACATGATGGCGGCGGTCGCGACTGGCCGCGCAGCGGAGCCCGCAGGGGCACCATGAATTATTTGCTGGGGTAGCGCATGAAGCTTGCACGACCAACCTCGATTGTCCGCGCCGTCACGCTCACGCTAGCGGCGTTGGCGTTGCTGGCCGCGTTGCCGGCGCTGGCCAGCAACCCGGTGCCATGGCAATTGAACATGACGCAGGGCGTCACCGAGTCATCGGCCGAGGTGTACCGGCTGCACATGATTATTTTGTGGATCTGCGTTGCCATCGGCGTGGTGGTGTTTGGTGCGATGGGCTATGCGATGTTTGCCTACCGCCATTCGAAAGGCGCAGTCGCTGCCACCTGGAGCCACAACACCACCGCGGAAGTGATTTGGACCGTCGTGCCGATCTTGATCTTGGTGGCAATGGCTTGGCCGGCCACCCGCGTGTTGTTTCAAATGGACAACGCCACCGGTTCGGAAATGACCGTCAAGGTGACGGGCTATCAGTGGTTGTGGCGCTACGAAATTCTCAACTATCGCGGTGAGCCGGGCGGCGTGAGCTTTGTCAGTCGCCTCGACCCAGAAAATGACATGCTGCGAGTGCGCGGCTCCGGGGCCAAGCCGACCATGGCCGACAACCCCAACTATCTGCTTGAAGTGGATCGCGAGCTGGTGCTGCCGACCAACACCAAGATCCGCTTCGTGATCACTGCTGATGATGTGATTCACGCGTGGTGGGTGCCGGCCTTGGGCTGGAAGCAAGACGCCATTCCGGGTGTTATCAACGAGGCTTGGACCAACATCCTCGAGCCCGGCACTTATCGCGGCCAATGCGCGGAGTTGTGCGGCAAAGATCACGGCTTCATGCCCATTGTCGTCAAGGCCGTGCCACGCGCCGAGTTCGAAAGTTGGCTGGCGGCTGAGCAAAGCCTTGCCGATCCCGCAGCGCGAACTGCGCAAGTTGCCGAAGCCAAGGCTGGCGAGGGCTGACTACTGGAAGGATCGGCGTTCACGCCGACCTTGTTCACACCGATCTCCTGATCGAGATCCTGCTTCATATGCAATCTCAGATGCAATCATGAAATCTCGCAAGAGGCTGGACCATGGCTAACAGCGCAACTGCCCACACCGACGACCACCACCACGCGCCGAGTTTTTTCCAGCGCTGGTTCTACGCCACCAACCACAAAGACATCGGCACGCTGTACCTGCTGTTCGCGCTGCTGATGTTCTTTATCGGTGGTGCGATGGCGCTGGTGATTCGCGCTGAGCTGTTCCAACCGGGCTTGCAATTGGTGCATCCGGAGTTCTTCAACCAGATGACCACCATGCACGCGCTGGTGATGATCTTTGGCGCGGTGATGCCAGCCTTCGTCGGCTTGGCCAACTGGATGGTGCCGCTGATGGTGGGCGCGCCAGACATGGCCTTGCCGCGCATGAACAACTGGTCGTTCTGGATTCTTCCGTTCGCCTTCACCATGCTGTTGATGACCCTGTTCATGCCCAGCGGTGGGCCCGCCGGTGGCTGGACGCTGTACCCGCCGCTGTCGTTGCAAGGCGGGTCCAATGTCGCCTTTGTCATTTTTGCGGTTCACATGATGGGCATCAGCTCAATCATGGGCGCGATCAATATCATCGCCACCATTCTCAACATGCGCGCGCCGGGCATGGATCTGCTGAAGATGCCGATCTTCGTCTGGACTTGGTTGATTACCGCTTTCCTGCTGATCGCGGTGATGCCAGTTTTGGCGGGCGCGGTCACCATGCTGCTGACAGACAAGTTCTTCGACACCAGCTTCTTCAATGCCGCCTGCGGCGGTGACCCGGTGATGTTTCAGCACATTTTCTGGTTC
>JANNWF010000102.1:0-11264 GCA_031408455.1 Pseudoxanthomonas sp.
TCCGAAAATAATCGAAAGGCACGATTTAAAGCCGGAAGACAAGTACTCGTAGTAGATCTCTCCGGTTGGGGAAGTTACCAAAATCTCATTCGTTGACGGGTCGACTCTGCTAAAGGCAAAAGCACCATCCAAAGCAGAGAAGCTAGATTTGGCGAGGTTAAAGTTTACTTGCTGGGCGTTGCTCAGTGTTCCATGAGGAGAGTAAAGATATCGATTTACAAACCAGCTCTTTACATCCGTCAGTTTGATTCCGCTGCGCGCCTCGGAATATATTATATGCGGTTCCCTTCCAGGATCCCTTCCGACTGAATCCAAGGCTTTGTAATCAAAAGTGCGATTGATCTTCAAAGAGATTAATTTGTTGGAATCGCCAAGCAATCCGTTTAAATGATCTTCACGATTAGGCAAAAACTCTTTCAAGCTCAGTTTTGCAATCACATCCTGAATGCCCGTATTGACTGTTGCTTCAATGGTACTAATGTCAGTTCTTGCGTTGCGCTTTAGTATGTTCGTTTGACCAGCTGAAAAGATATGGGCGACACATTCCAGTATCGTTGTCTTACCGATTCCATTCGGCCCGCATATAATATTCATTGACGGGTCAAAAGTAATCGCTAGCGACGCGATCCCTCCGACTCCCGAAATAGTAATATGTCTAACCCACACGAGAGTATCTCGCTAGTTCATGAGGTTCGATTAGATGTTGGAACTTCAGTTGCATCTTGATTGGCCTAGGTTGTCCAGAGATGAGGGAAGGCGAATACCAGCGTTGTCACACCTAGGGACCCTCTGATCAATTCGATTCTTCCTTTTGCCAGCTGCAAAATCAACGGGTTACATCAGTGCATAAGCAACAAGCACGATCCAATCAGGGCGTCCCTATACTCATGGAAAGTGACACTCCCGCCGTCACAGCATCACCCCGCACACCCCTTAACCACCATCGAATACCGCACATACAACAACAGCTCAATCGGCCCCACGCGCTCCCACTCTATGCGGCTGTTGAGTCCGTCGAGGTCGACCTTGCAGCCTGCGCCGATGCTTTCGCGGACGCGGTGGGAATCGGTGGCGATGGCGGCGATGAGTTCGTAGCGGTAGCGTTCCGGCTTGTTCATGCCGAGGGCGGTGTCGTTGCTCAGGTCGATTTCGGTGCGGCCTACCTTGGGTGTGTCCTGGACGAACTGGCGTAGGCGGCGGACTTGTTGTTCGCCGTCGGTGGTGGCGTCGGTGAGGGTCAGTTTGACTTGCAGTTGGACGCGGCTGACGTCGGGGCGTCTGCTGTCTTTTTGCGTTTCGACCTGATGGTTGGCGCGAGTCAGGACGATGGGGTAGGTGTCGCCGTGCAGCACGCTGTAGGTGTCGCCGGCGCGGGCAAGCAGTTTTTCGATGGTGCCGTGGATCTCGCGGCGGCGGCCGGCTTCGTCGCGGGTGTCGTTGATCAGGGTGATGGTCTGCGACAGATAGTCGCCGCGCTTGGTGATCGAGATGGCCGGCGTGTCGACCAGGTCGTTGTAGCTGATGCGGCTACCGGTGACCTCGATGTTATCCAGCGAGGCGGTGTCGTCGGCGGAAGCGGTGGAGGCGGTGGAGGCGAGCAGCGCGGCGGACGCCACGAGTGCTGCCAGGATGCGGCGTGGCGGCATCAGTTTTCCCCATGTTGAACATCCCCCCCGGATGCGATTTGTAGAGTCGGTCAGTCGGGGCGGGGCGTCAAGGTGGAGGGTGAGCTTGCTGAGTTTGGCTTCCATCGGCATTCACTGCCGACGAGGAGCTGCTCGTTCTGGTGCATAAAAATGAAAATGCTTTTGACACCATATGGTTTGTAGGACATATTCATGCAATGAACTGGATCGTGGAGTTCGCCTAAGAGTTCGAGCCTGAATTCGATGTGCTGCCTCCGTCTGTGCAGGATGAGTTGCTCGCGCAGGCGAAGGTCATTGAGCGCTTCGGTCCCGCCGCCGGTCGTCCGCGAGTGGACACGCTGAAAGGTTCGCGGCACGCCAAGATGAAGGAGCTGCGCTTCGACGCCGACGATGGGGTCTGGCGTGTGGCCTTCGCATTTGACCCGCGCCGGCATGCCGTGCTGCTGGTGGCAGGCGACAAATCTGGCGGCAGCGAAAAACGCTTTTACACTCGGTTGATCGCCAAGGCCGATCAACGATTTGACACTCATCTGCAACGCACGGCTGCGAAGAGGTGTGACCATGGCCAGCACTCTGACCGACAAGATTCAACAATTGCCCCCAGCCCGCCGCAAGAAGGTGGAGACCCGTGCGACAGAACTGATCGCCGAGGAAATGTCTCTGCGCGACTTGCGCAAGGCGATGAACCGTACGCAAGTGGAAATGGCGAAGGTACTGAAGGTGGGCCAAGACACGGTTTCCCGCTACGAGCAGCGCAGCGACATGCTGCTTTCCACCTTGCAGGGCTATGTGCAGGCCATGGGCGGGGAACTGGACTTGGTCGTCACTTTTCCTGATCGCGCGCCGATCAAGTTGAAGTCTTTGGGCGAGGTCGCGGGCTGATCTAGGAGGCGAGGCCGACACCCTCAGGGCGTAGCCGCGGCCGCCTTCAGCGGCATCATGAAGTTGGCGACGATGCTCGGCTGGCCGGGCGCGCTTTGTTTGATCAGACCGCCGATGGTGGTCTCGTCCAGAAATGCGTTGGAGATTTGATCGGCGGGGACTGATTCGATCGCCAGACCCGGCCCGCCAAACTCCAGCATGCTCAGCATGTAACTCGATCCGAAGCTGGTGCCGGCGACGGCGCGTGCGGCGCGCTGCGTTTTCAACAATTCCTCCCACGTCGCATCGCCGATCTTGTTGTCGCTGAAGGTGATCACGAGACCGATGCCTTCGATGTTCTCGGCGCGTGCGTCGATGATCGGGAAGGCGCCAAACTTCGGGTGTTCGACGCGACCGACGAGGTAGTTGCCTTCGTTGCCGTAGTCCTCGCTGGATTCGGCGGCGTGCACCTTGCGCTGATCGCCGGCGCCGCGCGCGCGCAGCAGTGCCTTGCGTGATCCGCCGGAGAAACCCGGTGCCTGCACCACGAGCGTGGCGCAGTCCGGGCCGCTGGCGGCGGCGGTCACGTTGAAGTCTTCCCAGTTGGAAAGCACATCGAACCAGGTGGAACGCGAGCTGTAGCTGCTGTAGTCGTTTTCGTCCTCGAAGAAGGTTGCGGTGACCGTGGCCTCGGCATCGGGCTCGGCCTGCTGCACCAGCCCGCGTAGCCACGCCGCTTCGGGTCCGGCATCGGCGGCAAGCGGGTCGAAATCAGCCATCGATGCGTAGGCAAGATCGACGGCGTATTCCAGCTTCGGCTTGTTCAAGGTGGATTCGGAGCCTTCTTCCTGGCCTTTCGCGACCAATCGATCACCGTCGGTTTGCAGCGACGGCATCGGTTGCGAGAGGTAAGTCGTCTGGCCAGGTGCGACCAGCTGCACGCTGCCCTGCGGGTACTCCTCGTTGCGCACGATCAGCAGCGCCGGTACT
Source organism: Pseudoxanthomonas sp. (assembly GCA_031408455.1). Taxonomy (GTDB): domain Bacteria; phylum Pseudomonadota; class Gammaproteobacteria; order Xanthomonadales; family Xanthomonadaceae; genus JANNWF01. Next base: position 3,498 of record JANNWF010000102.1, read on the forward strand.
TCGGCAGTAGCGAACGACCCGAGGTCGGCGCTGCCGCGGGCCAGCACGGCGAGCCGTGTGCAGGCATCGAGCGGTGTGGTGGTCAGCAGGGCGGCAGGTCCGTCGGGGGTCTTCAGGGCCATGCCATCGACATAATGGTGCTCCACCAGCTTCATGCCCGTGTCGACGTAGTCTAGGGAGCGGACCGTCGCCTCGACACCCGATGCTGGCTTTGCTGGGGCTGCCGCGACCGCCGCAGTGACCGCGCCGGAATCGTCACCGCCACTACACGCCGCCAGTGCGCCGAATGACAGCGCCAACAAGATCGATTTGCGCATCTCGGTTACTCCTGATCGGTGATCAACTCTGGATCTGCTTCTTGCGGGCGAGGATATGGGAGATTGGGGAGGAAGGGGAAGTCGCGCATACGAGACGTGTGCCTGCCCTCAAAACAAAAACCCCGGCCAGGCCGGGGTTTCGTTTTCTGGCCGAGAACCAAGCGGGCTGAGAATCAACCCAGCTTGATCACCTCATGTCATCAATCAGAACGTCATGCTCCAGCTGTCGATTCTGCCGACATCGCCGCCGGCGTTGTCGTTGACGCGCAGCTTCCAAGTGCCGTTGGCGACTTCGCTGGAGAGGTTGACGGTGAAGGTGGCGATGATGTTGTCGGTGCTGGTGCCGGTGCGGTTGTGGACGTTGTAGATGCTGCCGTCCGGTGCCACCACGTCGACCCTCAGATCACCCTTGTAGGTGTGGATGATGTTGACCGCCACTTGCGTGGTTGACGAAGCATTGCCACTGCGACCGCTGATGGTGATCGGGCTGTCGACGGTGGCGTTATCGCTGATGGTGAAGTCAGCGGTGTTGGAGTACGTGGTGCCCGGGGGTGGTGTGGTGCCGCGATAGCCGGCCTTGGTGGATGCGCCTGACGCCGACGCGTCCAACCAGTTGCTCAAGCGGGTGCTGTTGCTGCCGCCGCCAGTCCACGACTGCGACAAGCGGCCGTAGTAGTCGGATAGATTGTTGCCGCACGCAGCCGAGCCACCGTGCAACTGGCCGACGATCAACTTGCTTTGATTCCACAGGCCCGAACCCGATGAGCCGCCCTCAGTGGTGCCTTCGTCCCAATCATTGACGCGCCAGTGCGTGCTGCCGGCAGCGCCGCCGTAGCCACTGATGGTTAGTGCTTGGTTCTCGATGGCGATGCGCTTCTCGTGGCCGGCCGGATGGTGGATGCCGGCGGCTGAACTGGGCGCGGTGCCGCTGCGATCCCAGCCTGAGAAGAACGGATTAGCTGCGGTTGGCACCGCTGAGCTCAACTGCAGCAAGGTGAAGTCGCTGGCCGCGTTGGTGGCGCGCAACGTCGAGCCCGACTGCGAGTGAGTCGCGATGCTCTTGTTCAACGGCGTGCCGCTGGAAGTCGAGCCCGGCGTGCGGCAGGTGGCGCTCTGGTAGTTCCAGTAAACAACGATGGAACTGGCGACTGTCTGCGTGCTCATGCAGTGGTTGGCGGTGAGGAAATACGGCGTGCTGGTGTTGGCGGTGTTGGCGAGCAGGGTGCCGGTGCAGACGTAGGAACTGCTGCCTTGGCTGAAGGTGTACTGGCCCACCGAATCAATCTGATCGCGCCAGGCATTGCCGGTCGGGCAGATGGTGTCGACGTTGCAGGAACCTGACTTCAGCGCGCCGTCGTTCTGCTCGAACAGGCCGCGGTAGCCGTGGGTGACGGAGGCCAACTTCAGTTGCACCTGCCGGCGCTGAGCCGGATCCACGATGATCTGCAAGGTCACTTTTTCACCGGCCACATACGGCGACCAGAACTCGCCGCCGCTGACCTGCGAGGAATCGATGAAGCGCTGGTTGGCGTCGCCTTCACCGCTGATGACGAGAGTGGCGGTGGACGGCAGCACCAACTTGGAGAAGTGCATGTCGATCGAGCGTGCGCCTGGGGACGCCATCTTGAAGGTCCACACCGACTCGCCTTTCGCCGAGCGCGTCCAACGACCAAAACCGGCATCGCCGAGGTTCATGCCCTGCACTGGAATCTGCACACCGTATCGGTAAGCGCCGCCGATGACTTTGGCGTCATCAGCTTTCACTTTGGAAAGGTCTGGCGCACTCAGGACGGTGACATCGCCGAGTTTGAATCCGGCGTCAACAGACACGGCGGGGCGCGCATGCACGCTCCCGGCAAGGCACAACGAAATCGCAGAAGCCAGCGACGCAGCAACGACATAGCGCATTCCAATCTCCCAATGAGGTTTCTATACAAAACCGTTCGTTCAAAGAAGTCGATAAAGAAAACTGCACACGTGGTGTTCCACGACGGTGAAGCTGGCAAGCACAAACCTGCGGGCGTGGTGCGCCCGGTCAACTTCATTTTTTCGCGTGGATAGCGAGTCGAACTGTCCTTGCTGCTGGCTGATCGCTGCTGACTTCCTGCCAGCGGTAGCACGTTCCCCTGCATCCATTTGCTGGACGCAACGCGCAGATCAAAAAGCGGCTTTCGCTCCAATCCCCAAAGCGAAAGCAGGGCGCAAGCTAACAACCGGTTTTTGGGGCGTCAATCTCGCACTGCACCATTTTGGTCAGGGGATTTGCGCGCGGAAGATGCATCGACAGCGCTCAGCGAGACCACAAACGCGAACGGCGCGCGGTTCGCGGAGGGCGCTGCTCCTGCGGTGCCGCTCTTTCCTCTCGCCGCGGATAGAGCGTTGGTTGGAAATGCCGCGGTTGAATCCGAGTCACAGCGGCCGCGCAGGAGCGCGGCCCTCCAAGAGGCGGTAGCACCCGAGCTGGCCTTACTCAGTTCTTGAAAGACACCCGGCTGCGGAGTCTCTGGTCCGCATTTCAGTTAACGACCTAGCTTGAAATCGATTCGCCGCTGCGCCGTGATGGCTTGGCCAGGGGGTTGGAATTGCCAGCGCTGCATGCTGCCGACAGCTTCGCGGTCGAACACGCCGGCGGGCTCGGCGTTCAATACGCTGACGTCGTCGACACGACCGTCGGGGCGGATGGTGAAGCCCACCAATACCCAACCTTCCAACTTTTGCTTCAGCGCGCGCGGCGGATAGCGCGGAGCGGCTTGCGAGAGCACCACGGGTGTGTGCGGTGCGCGCTGGACGACGGGGGGCGCGGTGGTGGTTGTGTCAGCGCCTGTTGCGGCTGTGCGATTGCTCGGCTGCGCTGGCGAGTTGGCCGATGTCGTAGGCAAGGTCTGTGAATTTGCTCCCACCGGAGGCGTGACGCTGGCGAGAGTTGTCGTCGTGGCGGGCATGCTGCTTGCTCGATTGTTGTCGACCACGGCGGCCGTAGGCGCAGCGACGGGCGTCGTTGTTGTGCCTGTGGTGGGCAACCCAGCTTGTTGGATGCTGGCGGTCGTGGGAGCCGCATTCGGCGGGTTGGCCGAGATAGTGGTGTCCGTGCTGGGTGCGGATGTAGTTGCAGCGATCGTCGCCGGCTCGGGTTGCGCCAACAGATCGCGCAGTCTGCGCAGGGAGATCGATTCCGGTTGCGCGCGTTCGAGTAACCCGAGCACGCGCTCAGCATCGACGCGCCGGTTATCTGCAATCGCGCGCTCCACCCAGATCAGACCGAACGGAAAGATATCGGCGATGGCGAGCTGGATCTGCTCGCGCGGATCGACCTGAGCCATCGCGTCGGAGAGTCGGCGTGCCTGTTTGCCGGTGGCCGCCAAGTCGGAGGAAGCGGATTCTCTTGCCGCCAAGTACAAATCCAGGGCGCTGCTTCCGGCTGGATCAAATAGCTGATCTGCCTCCAACGCGATGTTGGCGCGCGCCAGCAGTTCCTCGACGCCGGCCTCGTCGGAGGAGGCATTGGCGGCCTCGTCACCGGGTGTAGCAGGCGCTTTGCCGACTTCAACCACGGTGGGCGGCGGCGGGGTGGATGCGGGGCCACAGGCGGCAAGCAACACCAGCAATGACAGCGGAAGACAGAGTACGCGAAAGGACGGCGACATTTTCAGGCCAGATGGTTAGCGATGTGCCGAGCCTGCGTCGCAAATATGACGAACGTACGGGGGCGAACTGAGGCTGTGCGCAGATTGCGACTGGGTTCCCAGTTTGACGTTCTGAGTGAGGCCGCTGCTCCGTCACGCTATCTCGCTAGGGTCACGATGCATGCTAATGCGAACAAGCCGCATTACCGTTCAGCGCCGAATCCATCCGTCTGTCGGCTGCCGCTTGCTGACAATTCGGCGCTGCGCGCAGCGTGGATTCGCTGGCGTATGGCCAGCGTTTCGGCGCGCCGATGGGCATCGTCAACGATGAATCAGCGGCCGCCATCGACCGGGAGATGGCTGCCATGGTGCTGTCAATACGCTCGACTGGGTTTGCGCAACCCGAACGCTTAAGCGTCAATCGAAGCTTTGCGCTGGCTGCCGCGATTGCGGTCAATCTGGGCGCATTGTTGCTGCTCAGTCTGACGGGAATAGCACCCACGGCGCGGTTGCCGGTGGTGGCTACACCGATAGTGATTCAAGAAATACTTCCGCCAGAAGTGGTGCCCTTGGCGCCGGCGATTCCAGATGCGCCTGATTTGCCAGAGGCAGTGATCCAACCACGTGCTGACGTCTTGCCAACGTCTGCGCAAGACCCTGCGCCGGCCGAGTCGGTGGCGCCGGTCAACTCCACGCCAGTCAGCCCTATGTCGACCCAAGCGATGCCCGCAAATCCAGGGCCCGTATCGACCGCAGATCGCGAAGCGACTCTGGCCTACGAATTCGCGCCGCCGCCGCCCTATCCCAGAATCGCGTTGACGCGCGAGTGGGAGGGCACGGTCATGCTGCTGGTGTTGGTGGCAGCCGATGGCAGCATCGAGGAAGTACGCGTGCAGCGCGGCAGCGGGCATCGGGTGCTCGATCAGGAAGCGCTGCGGCACGTGCGTAAACACTGGCGCTTTCAGCCGGCGTGGCGCGATGGGCAAGCAGTGCAGGCATGGGCCAGCGTGCCGGTGGTGTTCACCCTAGATTAGTTGATTGGATCAGGTTGATGGGATCAGGTTGATGGGATCAGGTGGCGGCAACGCAGTCGAGCAAGTTCGCGCGCTGCGCGCGCACGCCCTCGCTTCGCTTGGTCGGCTCCACGGAAGTCTATTCCGAGCCCGCCTAGTGCGGGCTTCTGTAGAGCGGAGCTTGCTCCGCTGCTGTTAATGTCCCGCTCCGGCTCGAAAGACCAAAGCAGCCGAGCAAGCTCGGCTCTACAAGTGCGCGCAACGCAAGCGACGAACCTTGCTCTGGTGGAGCGGACCGAGCGAAGCGAAGGCGTGCGCGCGCAGCGCGCGAACTTGCTCCGCTGCGCTTCAACGCTTGTCCCCAACCCCGCAACCCGGCACATTGGGCGGTTAATCCGCTCAACCACCGGCTCGTATCGTGGCAATCACTGAAGAAACCAACACGGCGGCGGCTGAAACCGTGCTCACCGAGCGCTTGCGCGCCGCTGCCGAGTTACTGGAAGAACTCGCCGGCAACGCCATCCTTCGCGACGCGCTGCCCGAAGCGGCGCGCAAGCGGCTGCATCACGCGGTCAACCTGTATCACCACCCGGATCCCATGGCGCATCGCAAGAAGCGTCGCGCGCTGAAGCGTGATCGCAACGCCGAGAAGATCGAGCGCGAGCAAGCCGTGCTGAACACCACCGGTATTCGCACCTTGCGCGCCAAGCCCGTATTCACTACGCCCAACGTGTTTCCACCAGAAGGCTTTGCGGATACACCGTTCGTTGAGCCCAGCGACGACAGCGTGGCGCTCGAACATCGCGAGGACATCGCCCCGCAACACTGCTATGTATGCAAACAAAAGTACGCGCAGATCCACCACTTCTACGATCAGCTTTGCCCGACCTGCGCCGACTTCAATTATCTGAAGCGCAGCGAGACGGCGGATCTGCGCGGACGCGTGGCCTTGCTCACTGGCGGGCGGGTCAAGATCGGCTACCAGGCCGGTATCAAGCTGCTGCGCGCCGGCGCGCACCTCATCGTCACCACGCGCTTTCCGCGTGACTCGGCGGCACGCTACGCACAAGAAGCCGACTTCAGCGACTGGGGGCATCGGCTGGAGATTTTTGGCCTCGATCTGCGCCACACTCCGAGCGTCGAAGCGTTTTGCGAGACCTTGCTGGCAACCCGGCCGCGGCTCGATTTCATCATCAACAACGCCTGCCAAACCGTGCGTCGACCGCCGGAGTTTTATACCCACATGATGGCGGGCGAAACGGCGGCGTTGCGTGACATGCCGGACGCCATTCGCGGCCTGTTGGGAAGTTACGAAGGACTGCGTAGTGCCGACCTGGTGGACGACGCCAAAGCGCTGTCGCAAAGCCATCACCAGCCATCGGCAACGCCCGGTCTGACCCACGCCGCCGAGATGTCGCAGTTGCCGCTGTTGGCCGACGAACTGCTCAGTCAAACCCACCTGTTTCCCAGCGGTCGACTTGATCAAGACCGCCAACAGGTCGATCTGCGTGGGCGCAATTCTTGGCGCCTGTTGATGGCCGAAGTGCCATCAGTGGAATTGTTGGAGGTGCAGTTGGTGAATGCCATCGCACCTTTCATCATCAATGCGCGGCTGAAGCCGCTGATGCTGCGCACGCCCGAGCGCGACAAGCACATCGTCAATGTATCGGCGGTGGAAGGGCAGTTCTATCGCAACTTCAAGACCACCCGCCATCCGCACACCAATATGGCGAAGGCCGCGCTCAACATGATGACGCGTACCGCCGCCACCGATTATTTCGGCGATGGCATCCATATGAACAGCGTCGACACCGGCTGGGTGACCGACGAGGATCCGGCCGATTTGGCTGCCCGCAAACAGGTGGAAGAGCGCTTCCACCCACCCTTGGATATCGTCGATGGTGCGGCGCGCATCGTTGATCCGATCATCGATGGCATCAACACCGGCAGGCACGTCTGGGGTCAGTTTCTGAAGGACTACCGGGTTACCGATTGGTGAGTTTGGAGTGCAGACCGATCGGGCATTGTGCAAGCTGATGCCGCGTCGGTCCCGATCACACAGCGTGTCATCGGGTTGTCCTGAGCCGTGGAAAGGAAAATAGAAAGGCAAGTAAAACAATTGCTTGCCAACGCGAAGGAAGTGCGAGATGCCTGCCTAGCTGGTTGGCACGCGATCTGCTGCTCGCATTGCGACTTAACCGCAATGGAGATTCGCAATGGCACGCTTCAAGACCACTTCCCGCTGTAAGACCACCCTATTGATCGCTTTGCTTGTCCTGCCGCTGTCGGCGTGGGCAGGCAAGGACGAGGCCGAAGTGGCGCTGACCGCCGCGCGCGCCAACATTGCCTCGGCCGACCGCGCCGACGCGGGTCGCTACGCCACCTTGGAATTGAAGGCCGCACGCGATCTGTTGGTCCGCGCAGAAGGCTCATTCGCAGATCGCGATTGGACCGACGCCGAGCGTGAGGCGCAGCGCGCAAAGGCCGACGCCCGCACCGCTGAAGCCCGCTCGCGTCAGCAAGTTGCCGAGACTCAGCTCGCAGAGCTTGAGAAGACCATCGAAACCCTGCGCGAAGAAATTGCGCGTCCCGGAGTAGGCCAATGAACGTCATGAATCGTGATTCAACTGCAATGGCGACCGCTGTCGCCGCCAAGCCACGTACGATGGTAATGCGTGCCCTCGCCGTCGGCGTGACCGCCTGCTTGATGGCCGCTTGCGCCGGCACTCCGCAACGCCCACCCGAGTTGGTCCGCCTTGAGAACGAACTTTCGCGCTTGCAAGCCGACCCGATGGTTGCCGGCAATGCGGGCAC
>JANNWF010000103.1:0-5155 GCA_031408455.1 Pseudoxanthomonas sp.
GGCGGCACGACCTCAACTTGCCAGCCAGCCGGTGTGCGCTGTAGCACCATGAGTTCCCGCCAACTGTGCAGCGGCTGCACCGCCAACGTGATGACATCGCCGCTGGCATGAGCGCGCGCCGACTGCGTCCACACTGTGGCGTAGGTGCAATGGGTGAGTAGCGGCGATTTCTGGTCGTGTTTGCTGTCCACCACGTGGATGCAGGTCTGGCCGAGTTCTCCACTCAACGTATGCAGCGCGAGACCGCTGGCGGCGTGCAGCACGGTGCCGCTATTGGCATCAGCGGCGGCCACCGCTGCCCAACGTGACGCCCCCACGCGCACGGCAGCGTCGGCAAAAGTGTCGTTGTCTTGCTCGCTCAGCTGCAGCTTGTCGACGCTCGCCAAAGCCTCGATCGCGAGCGTGCCTGCGGCGGCGCCTGACTCACCAAGGCGCGTCAGCGCAAATGCCAAGCTGGCGTTAGTCGCCGCGCGGCGCAATTGCAGCCGATTGCGAACATGCGCGGGAAGATCTGTCTGTGGCACGCGTTCAAGTACGTCGGCGCGCCACGCATCGGTGGCATGCCGCTGCATCGGTGTTTGATCGGGGTCGACGCATTCTGGGCGGGTTAGCGCGAGCGCCGCACTCGACTTTTGCATGGGCGTCGCCGGCAACGCCATCACTCGCCGCATGGCTTCACCGTCGTAGCACAACTGCATGTGGCCGGCGTTCTCAAAGCTGCGCACGACGACACCAAAGCTCGCGGCTACCTCGAGATGCGCGGCGATAACTTCAGAGCTGGCGCGAGATTGCGTGTTCGAGCCACGTTGCGCCAAGCGGTCAGCGAACTGGCCCAAGGCGTGAAATACCTCAGCATCAATGGCTGCTGCATCGGCCGCCCGCAGATACGTCGCGGCGTAGGCGATCCCCAGCGCTTCATCGTCGGGGCTGTCCAACAAGAATCGCACGACGGCGAGCAACTCAGGCGCGTGCTGCGGGGTGAGATCGAGGATGCGCACTTCGGAAGCGCGAACAAAACCGGCGCGTTCGCGTCGATGGTTGTAGACCTGCAGGTAGTCCATGCGCTGGCCGCGCACTTCCAGCACGTCGCCTTCCCACAGCGTGGCGTGATGCTGGCTGGAGTCGCGCGGCTCGGCGCGCAGTAGTACCCGGTCCTCCACCACCATGGCGGTGGCACGGGGCGTGGCCTGCGGGTGCGCGTCGGCAGCACCTGGATCAGCACTTTTCGCATCCGAAAAAAATGCGAGCATTGCCAGCGTCGCGGCGCGCGCCAGGGTCGCAAACCGGCTCATCGTGCGTCGCCTTGCTCAACGCTGCCGTTAGCACCCAGCAGCGTGTTGCCAATGAAGCCGCCGTCGCCCGGTGGTGGCGCGATGATGACGGAAATCTTGTCAGACAGTTTGTCCGCCATGGTCTTCTGGATCAGCAGCGGATAGCGCGAAATCAGTGCGCCATCGCGCTCAAGTTGGGTGCTGGAAAGCTTGCCCAGTTGCTCGATGCGATAGGCGTCGGCGTCGGCCAAGGTGCGGCGAGAGTCGGCTTCGGCGGCTGCCTCCAAACGGCGCGCGTCGGCGGCGGCTTCGGCCACGCTGATCCGGGTGGCTTTGTCGGCTTCCGCTTCCAAGCGGCGCTGCTCCAACTGTTTCTGCTTGAACGGCAGCACGTGGCGCATCGCTTCTTCTTGCGCTTTCGCGGCGATCACTTGCTCATTGGCGGCGGCTTCGGCGGCCTTGTCACGGCGCACTTTGTCGGCCTCGCCTTGCAGTTCGGTTTCCTTGACCTGCTTGGCCTTCAGTTCCAGCGTGTGCTCCATCTGCCGCGTGGTGAGTTCGGCCGCCAACAGCCGATCCATGCCGGCCCGATAGTCCGCCGGCAGATCAATATTGCCCATGCTCAAGCTGCGCAGGACAAGTCCGTCTTTCAGCATCATCGGCGCAAGCTCGCTGCCGATGGCCTCTTCCAGCTGTTGCCGCTTGCCGCTAAAAATGTCGTGCACGGTGTAGTGGGCAAACTGCTTGTAGATGACGCCCTGCACCATGGCGGCCAGCAACTCGTCTTCCAGCTCACTTGCCGGTCGACTGTTCAATTTGGCGAGCTGCAGCGGATCCAAGGCGTAACGCAGGGTGATTTCGGCACCAATGGCGAGGCCTTCCGAGGTCTGCAGTGCGGCTGCGCCGTCGGCACGGGCGCTTTGTTCGGGACGATAAATGCGGTCAGCCAACAAGGCCGGTGGCTCGATGTCTTCCATGCTGAGCTTGCGCAGGATCAAACCCTTGGCAGCGAGGGCAGTGGTCATTTCAGTGGTGATCGAGACGAGCAGTTGCTCGTGTTGCTCGGCGAGGATGGTCAGCACGTTGCGCGCCGCAAACTGGCGTTCACTCACTTCGCGCAGCAAAGGCGCGACCAGCTCAGCGGCCACGTCATCGGGGAGTTCATCCGAGCGGGCTGCCAATTGCTGAGGGTCGATGGCGTAGGTCACGCGGATCGTCGCACTCATGGCAATTTTTTCGGCTGAATGCAGCGGCTGCTCGCCGGTCTCAACACTCTCAAACAGAGTCGTCGCGTCGGCCAACGGATAGCGACGCAGGCTGTGCAGACCAGGCAGCAGCAAGGCGCGGCCGCTGCCGATCAAGCTGACCCCGCCGGTCAAGGCATTGCTGCGTACGCCGATCTGCTGGCGCTCGATAGTGGTCAACGGTGGCTGCACGATCAGCGCATAGCCGAGCGCAGCGAGCACGCCCAGTGCAAGTAGCTTGGCTTGGTAGGGCTTCGCTCTTTTTGAAGTGCTGCGCGGGGTCGCTGATGAAGATGCTGCCGCTGCCGTCTCACTGCTCACATGGCCTCCGATTGGGTGGGTGGATCGCTGCTTGCTCACGCGATCAGCCGTTTTTGGCGATCACTTGGCAGCGAATCCATTAGGCACGGCAATCCAGGCAGAGGTCAGTCGAACTTCGGGCAATGGGCGATGCAGATGTGGCGAACAGCGGGCAGCGGCGCGTGATCGCGGGGTTCGCGGTTGAACCGGGTAACCTTGTGGGCATGTCCCCTTGCAGATACCCGGCCCTTTGGTGCCTCGTCGCGTCACTGATGGTTCTCGGAGTGTTCGGTAACCTCGCTCCTTCCCTTGAAGGATTGACGGTCGGTCAGCTCGAAAAGGCCCGACTTTTGTACTGGATCCTTTACGGTTTCTCTGCGATCGCTGCCGCCCTTGGCTTCTCCGCAGGTCTCGCTATTTCCGGTTACGCTGCGAGACGGATCATCGGGGCGTCAATCGGTGTCCTTTTCGGCGTCGCCATTCCTGGGGCCGATTTCGTTGCGCGCTGCTACGGGTGGGATCGATCTTTGGTGACCCTCGCAGCGTTTGTGCTTGGCATTGCGCTGGGTACCTCGCTTGGTCTCCGAAGCACCACCGAGTACAGGGCATAAGCTAGTCGTAGCGCAGCGCAGCAAGCTGCGCTCTACACGGGTGAAAGCGACGACTCAGCCTTCCAACCCATGAATCCCACACTCGCGCTTCAGTCCAAAGAAGCGCGTATCACCTTCGGCCATGCCATCAGCCCAGGGGCGGGTGGTGTGGGTGTCGCCTATCGAGATGTAACCGGAAGCCCACAGCGGGTGGTAGGGCAGTTGGTGGCGGCTTAGGTATCTGCCGATGTCGCGGTCGGTCCAGTCGGCCACGGGGTGGACTTTGAAGCGGCCGTCACGATGCTCAAGCACGTCGATCTGGCGGCGTGAGCTGGATTGACTACGGCGTAGGCCGGCAAACCAGGTGCCGGCGCGCAAGTCGGCCAGCGCGCGTTGCATCGGCTCAACCTTGTTCAAGGCGTTGTAGCGTTCGATGCCTTCGAGGCCTTGTTCCCACAGCTTGCCGAAACGCGCCTCCTGCCACGCCGGGCTCAAGTTGCTGCGATAAATATGCAGGTTGAGGTCCAAGCGCTCGCGCAGTTGATCGATGAACTGGTAAGTCTCAGGAAACAGGTAACCGGTATCGACCAGTACGACGGGCGTTTTTGGCGCGCGGCTGGCGAGCAGATGCAGGGCAACCGCAGACTGCGCACCGAAGCTCGACGACAGCACGTGGGTGGCGGGCAGATGTTGCAGCGCCCATTCCACTCGCGCCTCGGCGCTCAGGCTTTCCAAATGCGCGCTGCGGGCGCGCAAGGCCTGTGGATCAGTAGCGAGTTCGGTCGCGATGTCGATGCTCGGTGCAACCAAGGCCAGGCAACTCATGCGGCAGCTCCTTCTGCGACGGCAAACACACCCGCGCGGTAGACAAAGTCACCGAACGGCTCCGCGTCAAAACGCTCGTTGGCATAGCGCGCGAACAGCGGGTCGAGTGCGGCAAAGATCGCGTCCTCATCGAGGTTTTCGCGATACAAGGTGTTCAAGCGGAGTCCGGCGATGTCGGCACCCAAATACAGGTTGTAGCGACCGGGTGCTTTGCCGATCAGGCCCACTTCCGCAAGCCAAGGCCGCGCGCAACCATTGGGGCAACCGGTGATGCGCACGCGGATGGTGTCTTGCGCCAGACCATGCGTCGCCAAAGCGGCATCGAAGCGATCCAGAAACGTCGGCAGATAACGCTCGGCTTCGGCCATCGCCAAGGGGCAGGTTGGCAAGGCGACGCAAGCCAGTGCCGCAAGCCGCGAGCCGCTATGCCGGACATGGCCATCCAAACCGTGGTGCGTCACCAAGGCGTCGATGTCCGCGCGCGCCGCTTCGCTGACGTTGGCAATGATGAGGTTTTGATTCGGGGTGATGCGGAACTCGCCCTGGTGAATCTCGGCAATCGCACGCAAACCGCTGCGCTGGCTGGCGGCGAGGTCATCCACGATGCGGCCGCTGTCCAGATGTACGGTCAGATGCCAGCGCCCATCGAAGCCTTGTACCCAGCCCGGACGATCACCGCTGTGTTCGAAGACGATGGCACGGCTGGGCTGAAGAGTGACGTCTGCGCGCCGCTGGATCTCGGCGACGAACGTTTCCAGACCCATGCGATCAATCGTGTATTTCAAACGTGCGTGCTTGCGACTGGTGCGGTCGCCAAAATCGCGCTGAGTGGTGACCACTGCTTCGGCAAATGCCAGCAGATGCTCAGGCGCGTGAAAGCCGACCACATCGGCCAAACGTGGATAGGTGCTGGCGTCGCCGTGGG
>JANNWF010000104.1:0-2338 GCA_031408455.1 Pseudoxanthomonas sp.
TCTTCATACGCCGGCCCAATGCCGCGGCCAGTGGTGCCGATCGCCTTGCCGCCAGCCTTCTTCTCTCGCGCCTGATCCAGCGCGATGTGATACGGCATGATCAAGGGAGTTGCCGGGCTGATCTTGAGGCGCGAGCGCACATCGACGCCGGTGGCTTCCAGCTCTTCGATTTCTTTCTTTAGCGCAGCTGGGCTTAAGACCACACCATTGCCGATCAGGCATAGCGCATCGGGCCGCAGGATGCCTGACGGGATCAGGTGCAGGACGGTCTTCTTGCCGTTAATTACCAGCGTATGACCCGCGTTGTGACCACCCTGAAAGCGCACGACTGCACCGATTTCCTCGGTCAGCATGTCGACGATCTTTCCCTTGCCCTCGTCGCCCCATTGGGCTCCGAGCACTACTACCGATTGACCCATGACTTGCTACTCCAAGAAAAATAATCGGGGCGACACTTTGCACCCCTCTCCCCTCGGGAGAGGGGCCGGGGGTGAGGGTTCGGGGCTTGCACAAACTTTCGTCCCTGCTCGCACCCTCACCCCAACCCCTCTCCCCGGGGGAGAGGGGCTAAGTGCGCACTCGCGTTGAAATCACGCCAACAACAAAGCCGCTTCCACCACCCGCTCCACCGTAAATCCAAAATGCGGAAACAGTGCTTCCGCTGGCGCGGAAGCACCAAACGTGTCGATGCCAATCACCGCGCCATCCAACCCCACGTACTTGAACCAGAACCCGGTAACGCCGGCCTCAATCGCAACCCGGCGGAGGCAAGCTGAGGGCAATACCGATTCACGCCACTCTGCCGATTGCCGATCAAACAATTCAGTGCATGGCATCGACACGACTCGCACCTTCTTGCCCTGCGCTTGCAATGCATCCGCTGCCCTCGTCGCCAATCCGACTTCCGAGCCGGTCGCGATCAGGATGATGTCTGCAACGCCGCCTTCTGCCTCACGCAGCACATAACCGCCGCGCGCAATCGCTTGCAACTGCGCCTCGTCGCGCGGCTGATGCGGCAGCGCTTGCCGCGTGAAAATCAAACAACTTGGCCCATCGCGACGCTCGATTGCACACTGCCAGGCAATCGCTGACTCCACTGCGTCACACGGTCGCCAAGTGCAGTTATTGGGGATGTATCGAAGCGAGGCCAGGTGCTCGATGGGTTGATGGGTGGGGCCATCTTCGCCCAAGCCAATCGAGTCGTGCGTATAGACGTGAATGCTGCCGGCCGGGATCAGCGCGCTCATGCGCACCGCGTTGCGGGCGTAGTCGCTGAAGACCAGGAAGGTGGCGTCGTAGGGCACCAGACCGCCATGCAGGGCGAGACCATTGCTGATCGCGGTCATGCCGAATTCGCGCACGCCGTAGTAGATGTAATTGGCATCGCCGGCACCGGAATTGACGTCCTTGGAGCCCTTCCACAAGGTGAGATTGGAATGCGCCAAATCGGCAGAGCCGCCGATCAACTCGGGCAACAGCGGACCAAACGCATCCAGCGCCATTTGCGAGGCTTTGCGTGAGGCAACCACCGGACCTTCGACTTGCAATTTCTGCGCGTAGGCGAAAGCGTCGGCAGAAAAATTATCCGGCAATTTGCCCGCCATCCGCCGGTCGAACTCAGCGGCCAGACTTGGATACTGGCGTGTATATTCGGCAAACACGCGGTTCCACTGTTCCTCGCGAACGATGCCGCTGTTGCGTGCGCGCCAGCCGTCGCGAATGGCATCGGGAATCTCGAATGGGGCGTGGTGCCAATTCAAGGCGGCACGAGTACCAGCCACTTCGTCTTTGCCCAACGGCGCGCCATGCGCTGACTCTTTACCAGCCTTGGTGGGCGCGCCGAAACCAATCGTCGTCCGGCAGCAAATCAGCGTCGGACGCTCGTCTTCAGCTTGGGCAGTGCGAATCGCCTGCTGGATTTCTTCGGGATCGTGGCCATCGACATTCTTGATGACCTGCCAGCCGTAGGCCTCGAAACGCTGCGGTGTGTTGTCACGGAACCAGCCGGACACATCGCCATCGATGGAGATGTGGTTGTCGTCCCAAAAGGCGATCAACTTGCCGAGGCCGAAGCTGCCCGCCAGCGAGCACACTTCGTGCGAGATGCCTTCCATCAAGCAGCCATCACCGAGGAACACCCAAGTGTGGTGATCGACGATGGCAAATTCGGGGCGATTGAAGCGCGCTGCCAATACCTTCTCAGCCAAGGCGAAGCCGACCGCATTCGCCAAGCCTTGGCCCAGTGGCCCGGTGGTGGTTTCGACACCGGGCGTCTCGTTGGCTTCCGGATGGCCGGCGGTCTTCGAATGCAGCTGCCGAAAGCTCTTCAACTCATCCA
>JANNWF010000105.1:0-10955 GCA_031408455.1 Pseudoxanthomonas sp.
GGGAGGCAGCAGCTGGCACCAATAGCGGAACCGTCCTGCACGCCGCCAGCGGTCTCGCCCTGCATACGCTGAGTGGAGAACTCGGCCAGACCTGCATCCGCGTGGTGGACAAGAAGCACAACGAGAACTCACCTTTGCTCACCCACTGCACCTACGCCACGGTGTGGACACAGTCGGCGCGTGCCAACGCGTCAGGCGATGTCATCACCCTGGCGGTGCAGCCGCTGCACAGTTGGCGTGAGCTGATGGTGTTGCAGCGCACACCGGCTGGCTGGCAAGTTGAGGTCGTGCCGCCCGGCGATGTGCTGGATGTTGGCTATGTCGAGTTTGCCGGTTGGATTCCCGGCACCCGGCAAATTCTTGCCGCCCGTGAAAGCCGCAAGGACGGCCGCTTCAGTCAGCGCTTCGAGATCATTTCATTGGACGACATGCTGGTTGAGAAGCACGCCGACAAGCCCGAATATCTGAGCCTGTTTTATCGCTGGCAGGATCCGTTGTGGAAGCAGCAGACGGTTAGCTTGCGTTGAGATTTGTCCGCCGGCGTTTCCCTGCAATCTCATGAATGCATCCGGTCGGACCGCGACGCCTCTCTCTTGTCTGCTGTCATCCCCGCGTAGGCGGGGATCCAGTACTTCTGGAGTCAGCAGCCGATGCCCAAGTCACTGGATTCCCGCCTACGCGGGAATGACTGTTCGGATTAATTGACTTCTCGATTTTCCATGGAGGTTAGGCCACCCACTCAGCCGTGGTCTCCCACGCCGCTGGCGGCCAATGCGGGATGCTGCCGGGGACGATCACGGCGCTCTTGTCTCCAGCCAACCAATGCCGCAGGGCAATGCGATCGATATGCGGGGCGAGCGCGCTGAGCACGGCAATGATGGGTCGACTCAAGCGTCGATCCGGCCGTAGCAACAGCCAGGTCGTGCAAGGCCCAAACAGCGGTTGTAGCGATAGCGTCTTCAAGTCAGCGGCGTCTTCCGGGCGGATCGCCATTTGCGCGAGGATGCCCACGCCCAAACCGGCACGCACATAGCCTTTGATGAGATCAGCATCGGGCGCGGTCAGTCCGACTTGCGGCTTCAAACCATCCGCAGCAAAGCGCTTTTGCAAGCTGGAGCCCGGCAACAACGTGGAGTCGTAGCTAACCAAGGGATGCTGGGCGAGTTGCGCCAAAGTCGGTGCGCCGCCATCGGCCAAGGGATGCTTGGTGGGTACCACGGCGACCAGATCCCAGCGATACACCGGCAGCGCCAAGCCTTCCGGTGCCTCGTCGTTGGAGGTGCTGATGAGCCCAATGTCGGCGGTGCCGCGGGTCAAACGATCGATCACGTCTTCGCGCTCGGCCGGATGGATGCGCAACATCAATTCCGGCAGTTCGCGGCGCACCCGGCCCAAGGCTTGCGGCAGCACGAAGCGCGCCTGCGTATGCGTGCAGGCAATCATCAAACTGCCGCGGGTATCGGTGCGCAGTGACTCGGCGAGGATGCGGATATTGGCCGCTTCACTCAGCATGTTGCGGGCGCGCTCGACCACTTCCGCGCCTTCTGGCGTCAACGAGTCCAGGCTCTTGCCGCGGCGCAGAAACAAGGCGAAGCCAAGCTCGTCTTCCAGCTGCTTGAGCTGCTTGCTCAAGCCCGGTTGGGTCGCATGCACGCGTTCGGCGGCCAAGGTGATGTTGAGGCCGGCGTCGACAATGGCGACGAGGTAGCGGAGCTGGGCAAGCGTCATGTACGTAATCCTGACTGCTGCGGCGCAGCAATGCACAATTTAGGCAGCAATCTGCCACGCGTCTAGTGTTGAGACATAACTTTTGGTTATATCGCATCGTGGTCGGATCATTTTCCGCTGCACCACTTGGCGACTAGCGTGCGAAGCGTCTGCCTTTCTGGCCACCGCAATGCGCAATTTCCCCGATGGCAATTCCCTTAGACCCGTCATCCCCGCGCACGCGGGGACCCAGTGTCGCTCTTACGATGGCCCCGGGAAATCCGTGGATTCCGGCGTTCGCCGGAATGACGAGGCTGGAGGGCTTAGGCCTGCGGAAATGCCGCTTAGCCCTTACCTCGCGTCTTTCAACACGCAAGAGCGACCGGTTAGATTTGCGGAAAAATTGGCCGAGCAAGTCTTGCCCAAAAAAGCAACCAGCGAAGTCATCTTAGTCGGCGCTGGCCCCGGCGATCCCGGTTTGTTGACCTTGCATGCGCTGCGTGCGATTCAAGACGCCGACGTGGTGTTTTATGACGCCTTGGTCAGCGCAGAAGTGCTGGCGCTGATTGGCCTTGATGCAGAAAAAGTTGCGGTCGGCAAACGCGCCGGCGCGCATTCGGTGGCGCAGGTCGATATTCACCAGCACTTGTTTGCGGCCGCGCGCGCTGGCAAGCGCGTGGTGCGTTTGAAAGGCGGCGATCCGCTCACCTTTGCGCGCGGCGGCGAGGAGCTTGAGTTTCTGCGTGCACATGGGATTGCGTATCGAATTGTCCCCGGCGTCACCGCCGCCGCTGCCTGCGCTGCCTACGCAGGCATACCGCTGACTCATCGCGATCACGCACAGTCACTGCAACTGCTGACGGCACACAGCGCGCAGGCATTGGACACACTCAACTGGCGCGCCTTGGCTGCACCCGGACAGACGCTGGCGGTGTATATGGGCGTGGCTGTTGCGCCGACACTGGTCGCGCGCTTGCTTGCCGCTGGCGCCGCGCCGACGACGCCAGTGGCGATCATCGAGAACGGCTCGCGACCTGAGCAACGGGTAATCCTGTGCGCGCTGGATCAATTGCCGCGCCGCATCCTCAGCGAAAGCGTCAAAGCCCCTGCCCTGTTATTGATCGGCAGCGTGGCTGCGCTGGGGGGAGAGTTGGCGTGGTTCGGGCAAGCGCCGGTGGATTGGCTACGGTTGGAGCCAGTACAAAGCTTGGCGGTCGCAGCTTGAGGCGATAGCCGGTGGTGGTGTGCGCGGCGAAACCGCTTTGCTCCCTCTCCCCGCCTGCGGGGAGAGGGCCGAGGAGAGGGGCCGGCGTCTTCCTGAGGGTCGCCTTTCTCTTAGCTACTACTTTGGTTACTTGCTCCAAGTGGGCGCCGGCCCGGCCATCCATGGCCGGGCGTTCGGGAGGTCGCGAGCCTTTGGCTCGCAAACGACCTCCCTCACCCCCTCGGGTGGTGTTGAGCGTGGAGGCGCTTCAACCCTTCCCGCGCCACAAACGTATAAATCTGCGTGGTCGACAAACTGCTGTGACCCAGCATCATCTGCAACGCGCGCAGGTCCGCTCCGTGATTCAGCAAGTGCGTGGCGAACGCATGTCGCAGCGTGTGCGGGCTCACATGGGCGCTGTCGAGGCCCGCTTGCACAGCAAAGCGTTTGATCGCGTACCAAACCTGTTGCCGCGTCAGCAATTGACCGCGGCGATCCAGAAACAGGCCGGGCGGCGACAGCTTGCCGGCCAGCTGAGGGCGCGCTTCGGCAAGGTATTTTTCGATCCAATGCCGAGCCTCTTCGCCTAGCGGCACCAAGCGTTCTTTGCCGCCCTTGCCGGCAATGCGCAGCACGCCCTGTCGAAGGTTCAGGCTCAAGCTGTCGAGACCCACCAGTTCGCTGACACGCAGACCCGCGCCATACATCAGCTCAAGCATGGCGCGGTCGCGCAAGCCCTCAACGCTGTCCAGCACCGGTGCCGCTAACAAGGCGTCCACCTGCGACTCCGACAGTGCCTTCGGCAGACTGCGGCCCAACTTCGGCGCAGCCAAGGTGGCAGCCGGGTCCTCACTGACGCTGCCGATGCGCACCTGCTGCGAGTAGAAGGCGCGCAAGCACGACAACAGTCGCGCATTGCTGCGCGCCGAATAGCCGTCGGCAGTGCGTTTCGCGAAGTAGTCGAATACATCGCTGCGCTGCGCCAGCAGCAAGCCGCCGGCACGCGCCTCCAGCCAGCGGGCAAAGCCGGTCAGATCGGTTCGATAGCCGCTCATGCTGTGCCGGGCGAGCCCAAGTTCGGCCCAGCTGCGTTCGATGAAGACTTCGATCAGGCGCTGCGAAGCCTCTGCCAGCGGTGCTTGTTGGCGCGCGCGCAGGCGCAGTTGCGTCGATGTCGCGGAAGTTCCTGCCACTAGCCCTCCTCCAGCGGGCCGCAAGTTGGCACGCGCCCCCGCGGGCGGGAAAGTCCAGTGATCATTGGCTGCTGCATCCGGGTGCTCCTTCCTTGTCGCTACAGTGAACGCCTACGCCCGATCGGCCGGCAAAGCTGCGTGAACGGTGACCATCACCCCCATGGACAATACTGCGTCGCCTATTGATTGCCGCGCCACTAGGCAACGGGTGACAGACCCAAACGCTATGCTTTTCAGATGACCGAAAACTCAACTCTCGCTACATCCCTCGGCACCTCCGCTCACCTTGGTTGGCGTCTGCTCGCCATGCTTTACGACAGCTTGCCTTTGGCGGCGTTGTGGATAGTGGTAAGTGCATTGGCGCTGCTGTTGCATGCCGGAGTGCCGATCCCGCCTTGGTCACTGCTGTTCTGGCTGCAAGTGGTGGCGTTGTGGACAATTAGCGGCCTGTATCTGGTGATCTCTTGGCAGCGCGGTGGACAAACATTAGGTATGCGGCCATGGCGGCTAAGGCTGCTCGCAAGTGATGGTCGGCCGTTAACGGCGGGCAGACTGTGGCGACGCTATGCGTTGGCGACGCTGTCGCTAGCGGTTGGCATTGGCTTGCTGTGGTCATTGATTGACCGGCAACGCCGCACTTGGCATGACATCGGCTCGCACACGCGGGTGCTGCGGATCAGTCGCTAGGCGCGAAGCGATGGGTACTTACGCTCCTGCCTGAAGCGGTCGCCGCAACCACAACCAAGCGCCCAGGATCATCAGCAAGGCCGGTCCGGCGTGAGCCAGCGCCAAGTCAATGCGATAGACCTCGGCCAGATTCACCAGCAGCCGTTGCAGTACGAAAAAGCCCAGCGCCAGCACGATACCGATGAACAGGCGTTTGCCGAAGCCGCCCGAACGCAAACTGCCGAAGGCGAACGGAATCGCGACAACACATAGGCCGAGCACGTTTAACGGATAAAACCAGCGCGCCCATAAAGCACTGGCAAATTCAGAGGTATCCAAACCGTTGCGCTGCAAGTAGGCGAGATTGCTTTGCAGGTCACGGATCGACAGATAGCGCGGGCGCCGGATGGAGAGACTGAGCACTTCCGGGCTTAGTTGCGATTCCCAAGCTTCTTCGGCCACGTTCTCGGTCTCAACGTGGCGCTCGAAAAAGCGGCTGCGGCGGACCTCAAACAAGCGCCAGCGTTGATCGCGATGCTCAGCGCGTGCGGCAATCGCCAACGATTTCAAGCGGCCCTCAGCGTCGAATTCGTAGAGCTTGACCCGATCCAGCTCGACATACGCCTGGCTGTCCTGGCCGCGAATCCGACCCGAGCGTGCGTTCAAGAACGTATCACCTTCGCGCGCCCACAGGCCTGATTCGCTGACGACGCCAACGTCCTTCGACTTCGCCCCCACGCGCAACGACTGCGCGCGTTGTTCGCCGGACGGCGCAATGGTCTCGCCGATCAGCAACATCGCCAGCAACAGCAAACCGACCGCCATCCCGGCGGCCGCACCGATTCGAAGTTTCGACAATCCGACCGCGCGCAGCGCCGTCAATTCGGAGGTCGCCGCCAGCGCACCCAAGCCGAGCAAGCAGCCAATCAGGGCTGCGGTGGGGAACAAGTCGTAGGCGCGACGCGGCACCGTGTAAAGGATATAGAGCAGCGCCGTACCCGCGCCGTAGTCGCCCTCGCCGACATCACCCAGCTCGCCAGCGAACGCGGCGATCACGTCGATACCCAGTAACACCGAGCCAGCCAAGGCAATCGCGGCCAGCACCGTCTTTGCCACCAGCCAATCGCTGCGCCGCAGCCAAACCTGGTTCCTCCAGCCGCGTCCCATCCCATCGCGGTTGGACCAAGCGGCGTTCGCAGAAGCGCGACTCATCGGTGCCTCCGCTGCAGCTGGCCATCGCGCCACAGCAGCCAACACGTGAGCAAAAACACCGGACCATGCAGCCACCACAATCCAAACGCTAACGGCATGCTGCCTTCACCCAACCACGCGCGGCCGAGCACCATCAGATTCTGATACACCACATACGCCAACAGACCCAGCAGCAGCACGCCGTAACGCGCCGCGCGCGGCGGGGTGCGCGCCAGCGGCAATGCCAGCATGGCCAGAATCAAGGCCGCCAATGGCGCACCGATGCGCCAATGCAGTTCGGCCACGTCTTCCGCGCTGCCGCGTTGCCACAAACTCAAGCTGTCACGACGCTGCGGCTCGGCACCCACGACCGCCTCCTCGCTGTCGGGCACGCGAATCTCGTTGCGCTTGAATCGCATCATGCGAAAGTCGTTTTGACCGGGCACACCCTCCACCCGAAAGCCTTCTTCCAGCAACAAATAGCGCTCATCACCGACACTTTCGCTGAACAGTTCACCCGCGCGGGCAGTGACAACGTCGATGCGGTCATCGCGCTCGGAGTGCACGAAGAGGCGCTGGAAACGGCTGCCATCGGCGCTCATATCGCCCAAGTAGATGACGCTGTGGCGACCGGGTAACGAAATAAACCGACCGGGCTCCAGCCCGGCCACCAGCAGCGAGCGATTGGCGCTGTCGATCATCCGCTTGGAGGTCTCAAGCGCCAGCGGCGAGCCCCACAGCGAGACCAACGCGACTACGCCAATCACCGGCAGTGCCAAGGCCAGCAATGGCCGCAGCAAGGCACGCGGACCAATACCCGCTGATGCCAGCACCGCCATTTCGCTGTCGCGATACAGCCGCCCAATTGCCAGTAGCACGCCCAGAAACAGCGCCAACGGCAGCAGCAGCGGCAGCGCATCCAGCGAGCGCAGCCCCAGTTGCGACAGCAATAGGGCGGCGGGCACCTTGCCGCGCGCGATCTTGCCGAGCAGGTCAGCCAACAGCCCGCCCATGCTGACCATGATCAGCACGACTAAGCTCGCGGCGAAGCTGGTCAGCAATTCGGTAAAGACGTAGCGATCAATCTTGCGCAATGGGCGATGGGTCGAGTTAGTTGTCGCATTAGCCGTGGCCAGAGCCTACGGATTAGCGAGTTCGGCGAGGCTGATAGAATGCCATCGTCGCACTCGCTGGGCTGTGCCGGCTTCGGTCGCCCCCAGCTATTCCTTCAGCTTCGCTTCTTCGACTAGAGATCAAGCCACGATGCCTAACCACCGCCTGTCGACGGCGCTCGCCGCCTCCATTGATGCTGATTGTCTGATCGCTGCCGTATTTGAAGACGGCAGTTTGTCAGCCGCAGCAGCCACGCTCGACGTGGCAAGCGATGGCCGCATCAGCGCGCTGATTGCATCGGCCGATATCTCTGGAAAGCTCGGGCGCAGCCTGCTGCTGCACAGCGTGCCGGGCGTCGCCAATCCGCGTGTTTTGCTGGTCGGCGCAGGCGCGGCTGGCAAGCTGGATCCGGCGCGATTTCTGAAGCTGCTCGCCGATGCGTTCAAAGCACTCAAGAGCACGCCAGTCAAACGGGCGCACTCCACCCTCAGCATGCTAGAAGTGGAAGGTCGCGACGCGGCCTGGCGTCTGCGCCAATCGGTGCTGGTCGCCGAGTATGTCGGCTATCGCTATACCGCGACGCGTCGGCATAACAATGGCGACTCGCTGCTCGAGGTCAGCCACGAAGGCGGTGCGGAGCAGCAATCCGTTCTGGAGCAAGCCATCGGCATCGCGGCGGGTGTGAGTTTCGCTCGCGAACTCGGCAACTTGCCGCCAAACATCTGCGATCCCACGTATCTGGCGACGCAAGCCGAAGCCTTGGCGACCACTCATAGCAACGTGAGTTGTGAAGTGCTGGATCGCGAACAAATGGCTACGCTAGGCATGGGCTCGCTGCTGGCGGTCGCACGCGGCTCGGCCAATGCGCCGAAGCTGATCGTCCTGCAATACCGCGCAGGCGGCGACGCCAAGCCGTTCGTGTTGGTCGGCAAGGGCATCACCTTTGATTCCGGCGGCATCAACTTGAAGGTCGCTGGCGGCATCGAAGAAATGAAGTTCGACATGTGCGGCGCGGCCACCGTGCTCGGCACCTTCCGTGCGGCGGTTGAAGCCAAACTCGCGATCAATCTGGTCGCCGTCGTCGCCGCGGTCGAGAACATGCCCGACGGAGCCAGCTACCGGCCGTCTGACGTGCTCACCTCGATGTCTGGCAAGACCATCGAAGTGCTCAATACCGATGCCGAAGGCCGGCTGATCCTTTGCGACGCGCTGACTTACGCGCAACGCTTTGAGCCCGCCGCCTTGATCGACGTGGCCACCCTCACCGGCGCTTGCGTGGTCGCGTTGGGCAAACACGCCAGCGGCTTGATGAGCAAGCACGACGATCTGGCCCATGAGTTGCTGAGCGCAGGAGAAACCGCTGGCGACCGCGCGTGGCGTTTGCCGTTGTGGGACGAGTACCAATCCGGCCTCGACTCCGCATTCGCCGACATGGCCAATATCGGCAGCAAGTGGGGCGGTGCCATCACCGCCGGTTGCTTCCTGTCGCGCTTCACCGAAGGCCAGCGCTGGGCGCACCTGGATATCGCCGGCACCGGGTGGGATGAAGGCCGCAAGGGCTTCGCGACCGGGCGGCCGGTGGGGTTGTTGGTGCAGTGGTTGCTGGAACGAGTTGCGTAAAGTTCGGGACTCGGGACTCGGGACTCGGGACTAGGGACTAGGGACTAGGGACTAGGGACTAGGGACTAGGGACTAGGGACTCAAAGCTTCTCACTGCAACGGTCTGTGCAACCGGAATTTGACTGCAACCAATGCGCGCTGATTTTTACGTCATTGCCAAGCCTCGTTTTCTTGCCGACCCGATCCAATTGGTTTGCGAGTTGACGCGGCGTGCCTACGACACCGGCAAGCCTGTTCTGATCCTCGCGCGCAACGATGCGCAAGCGGAGGCGGTGGACGATGCGTTGTGGGCGTTTGGCGAGGCGGTGTATCTGCCGCACCAGATCGCTGGGCGCGACGAGGACGACGAACTCACCCCGATCCTGATCGCAACGCCCGACCTCGACGCCGCCGACCGCCCGCTGGTGATCAATCTGCGCGACAACGCCTTCGCGGGCCGTTGCGAACGCGTACTGGAAGTTGTGCCCGCCGACCCATCCGCACGTGAGCCTTTGCGACAACGCTGGCGCGCGTATGCCGCGCGTCAGTTTGAGATGCACAAGCACGATATGTAGTTGCTAGTTTCAGTTCCGGTTCCAGCCGTGGCTGTCCACCGAGATCAATTGGACATCCTCAGGTCAATCCCCAAAGAATCGTCATTCCGGCGAACGCCGGAATCCAACTTTTTCGGTACTTCAGGCAAGGCTTGAAACGCTGGATTCCGGCGTTCGCCGGAATGACGGAGCTTGGAGACGCACCACTAACCCCCGAGTCCCGAGTCCCCAGTACCGAGCCCCGATAATGGAAAAATCATTCGAACCCGCCGCCATCGAAGCCCGTTGGTATCCGCAATGGGAAGCCTCCGGTGTGTTCAAGCCCTCCGGTGTTGGCATGCCCTACACCATCATGCTGCCGCCGCCGAATGTCACCGGCACCCTGCACATGGGTCACGCCTTTCAGCACACGCTGATGGATACGCTGATTCGCTATCACCGCATGCGCGGCTTCGACACGCTGTGGCAGGTCGGTACGGATCACGCCGGTATCGCCACCGAGATGGTGGTCGGTCGCAATCTGCAGCTGGAAGGCCGTGGCGAGACCCGCGACTCGCTAGGTCGCGAGGCCTTCATCGGCAAGGTTTGGGAGTGGAAGCAGCAGTCGGGTGACACGATTACCCGGCAGATGCGTCGAATCGGCGCGTCGGCAGACTGGTCGCGCGAACGCTTCACCATGGACGCGGGCTTGTCGGAAGCCGTCAACGAAACCTTTGTCCGTCTGCACGAGGAAGGACTGATCTATCGCGGTCAGCGTCTGGTCAATTGGGACCCGGTACTAAAGACCGCGATCTCTGATCTTGAAGTAGTAAGTGAGGAAGAGGCCGGCCACATGTGGTCGATCGCTTATCCCTTGATCGACGCCACGCTGGCCGATGGCAGCGACAAGTTGGTGGTGGCGACGACGCGTCCGGAAACCATGCTCGGCGACGTTGCCGTCATGGTCCACCCCGAAGACGAGCGTTACGCCCATCTGATCGGCAAGTCAGTGCGCCTGCCTTTGTGTGATCGCGAGATTCCGATCATCGCCGATGATTACGTGGATCGTGCCTTCGGCACCGGCGTGGTCAAGGTCACGCCGGCGCATGACTTCAATGACTACGCGGTCGGCCAGCGGCATGGCCTGCCGATGATCAATATCTTCACCGACGTGGCCAGCTTGAATGACGCAGTGCCGGCGCGTTTTCAAGGCTTGGATCGCTATGTCGCGCGCAAGGCGGTGCTGGCGGAGTTGAGCGAACTTGAGCTGCTGATCGAGACCAAACCGCACACCTTGCAGGTGCCGCGCGGCGACCGTACCGGGCAGGTCATCGAGCCGTATCTCACTTACCAATGGTTCGTAAAAATGGACGCATTGGCGGCGCGCGGCTTGGCCTTGGTCGAAGAAGGCGACGTGCGCTTCGTGCCGCCCAATTGGATCAACACCTATCGGCATTGGATGGGCAACATCCAGGATTGGTGCATCAGCCGCCAACTCTGGTGGGGCCATCGCATCCCGGCGTGGTACGACGATGCCGGCAACATCTACGTCGCACGCAGTGAGGAAGCAGCAATCCGAAGTGCCGACCGAGCGGAGCGAAGGCGTTCGCGCGAAGCGCGCGAACTTGCTCGGCAAAGTGGTGAAAGCAGCGGAGCAAGCTCCGCTCTACAGGAGCACGGCGAAAACGGCGGGCCAAGGCCCGCCCTACGTCGGGACCATGATGTTTTGGAGACCTGGTTCTCCTCCGC
>JANNWF010000106.1:0-2477 GCA_031408455.1 Pseudoxanthomonas sp.
CATCGTCGCCGGCTCGGGCACCACGCCGCTGGTCGCGCTCCAGGCTGCCCGGCCGAGCACCAGGGTGCCGAAGAGGCCCATCGTCAGCCCCTTGAACAGAGCCGCGCGGGCACGTGTCGCAGCGGCCATGCCGAGCACGAACAAGGACAGCCCGTAGTTGGCGGCGTCGCCGAAAAAGTCGACCGCGTCGGCCAGCAGCGCCACCGACCCGGCGTAGAGCCCGCTGCCGACCTCGACGCCAAACATCGCGGCGTTGATGAGCAGCGCTGCCCAAAGCACGCGACGGTAGGCTGGCGAGCGACGCGCCGATTCAGCGCTGGTGGCAGTGTCGTGGTTGGTGTCATCGGTCCAGCCACCACTGGATTGCGGCGGATATCAGGTTGAGACCCGTTACGTCCGCAAAGGCGACCATGCCGGATCGGAGCCGAAGGCGGGTGTCGGCACTTGGCGCTCGTTCTGGCCGGTGACGTCGACAGAAAACAGTTTTGGTCCCGGGTTTGCACCCTGGCCTTCGCGGAAGAACATCAGCACGCGGCCGTTCGGCGCCCAAGTCGGACCTTCATTGTGGAATCCAGATGACAGGATGCGTTCGCCCGAGCCGTCTGGTTTCAAGACGCCGATCAGGAACTGCCCGCCGGCTTGTTTGGTGAAGGCGATGTAGTCGCCGCGCGGTGACCAGACGGGCGTTGAATAGCGCCCTTCGCCGCGGCTGAGGCGCACGATGCCGCCGCCGCGGAGTTGCAGGATGTAAAGCTGCTGCGTGCCTTCGCGGTCACTTTCAAACACAAGGGCTTCGCCGTTGGGGGCATAGCTGGCGCCCGTGTCTATGTTTTGTGGTTGTGTAATGCGGCGCATCTGGCGCGAACGCAGGTCCATCTCGATCAGGCTGCCGGTTGCGCCTTCCGTCACAGTAAAAATCAGGCGCTGGCCGTCCGAGGAAAAGCGCGCGCCATAGCTCTGCCCGGGCACAGGAACGGGTTCGCGTTGGCCGGTTTCCGTGTTCATCAGGAACACGCGCGGCTGCTCGCCCTCGTATTGCAGATAGCAGATTTCACTGTTGGTCGGGTTGAAGCGCGGCGTGATGGTGAGCGTACGGCCATCCGTCAGCGGCCGCATGCCGAAGCCGTCCTGGTCCATGATGGCCAGGCGTTTGACACGCTTTTGTTTGGTGCCGGTCTCGTCGACAAACACAATTTGAGTGTCGAAATAGCCCTTGTCCTGCAGCATACGCTCGTAGAAGCGATCTGAGACTTGGTGGCCGACCCGTCGCCAGACCTGTTGCGCGATGCGGAAGCCGCCGCCGTTGTCAATCTGGCGGCCGAGGATAATGTCCCAGAAACGATAGTCGACTTGGACGCGACCGTCCTGGCGAGACACGCGGCCGACGATCAGCACTTCGGAGCCAATGCGCTGCCAGCTTGGGTAATGCGGTGTCTGGTTCAAGTCGCCAATGCGTTCGATGTAGGCTGCGGGATCGATGACTTTGAAGTAGCCGCAGTTTTGCAAGTTATTGGCGACAACCTGCGTCATCTGCTGGGCAAGTTGCGGGTCGTCGCTCAGAAACACCGGGATTGCGATCGGTCGCGACTTGACCTCCGATTCATCCACCGTCACGCGCAGACGGGGACCAGGACCAGGAGCCTGGGCGAATACTGCCGATCCCACGATCGTGCCAAGCGCGGCGAAGCTCGTGGTGCCTAAAAAATCTCGGCGTGTCAGTCGTGTCATGGCGGACGTCCGTGTATGGGACGAAACTAGGGAGTCTTCATTCGACGTGTGAACGTTGTACATTGCGCTCAACCATAGCGGATTCATGGCGGCGTTGCACGTGTGACCATTGGGGTGATGAGTTGGTAGTCCGGCAGCCGTCCCGACCGCGAGCTCCAGGGTCAAGCTTTGACGTCCGAGTTTTTCCACAGCGCGAGGAGATCGGGGATAACGTCCCTCAAGCCGACTTGTCAGCTTGAGGCCAAGTGGCTGCGCGACTAGCGTTCGTGCAACGCTAACCCAGGTACAACAGAGAGGCGCACATGTCGATGCAGACCGCAGAACAGAACCAGCTCCGCCAGTTCATCGAGCAAATTGAACGGCTTGAAGAAGAGAAAAAGGCCCTGTCGGACGATATCCGCGACAAGTTCCTGGAAGCGAAATCAACCGGTTTCGATGTCAAGGTCATGCGCCAAGTGCTGCGCCTGCGCAAGAAGAGCAAGGCCGAGCGTCAAGAGGAGGATTCCATCCTCGACGTCTACCTGCACGCGCTTGGCATGCTGGATGACGGGTCGCGCATGTCGGTTGGGATGCCAGCCGAGATGCTGGATGCCGCAGAATAACAGCCCCTTAAAATGGACATCCTACCCCCTTGCAGCCGCCGGGGTAGGATAACGTGTCTCAATGCCGCGCTGTGCTGCGCACATTGCTGAACGCAGCTTCGAGACGTGCCACCTGTGCATCAACCGGGTTTGCCGGCTGGGTTGTCG
>JANNWF010000107.1:0-1836 GCA_031408455.1 Pseudoxanthomonas sp.
TCGATGCGCGCGTCGAGATGGCTGACGAACACAAAGCAATGACCCCACAGCGCATGCCGCGTCAACAATCGACGCCACTGCAAACAAGTCCCGCCGATTTGCCGAGCGGCGATGCTAACGATATTGCCACCTACGTATCACCTTCCACTCCGGAACCCACAATGGCTGAGGTGATTCAAGCGCTGCGCGACTCGGGCGATCATGGCGGCATTGCGGCCTTCAACCCACCGGGGACCAGCCCGCCGCTACGAGGTTTAGCGGTGCCCGAAGATTTCGTGCTGCCACCAGGCTATGTGCGCCATCATCAGGTGACCGACGATGGTCAGCCGATTGAAGCGATCCTGATGTTCTCGCCGGACTATGTGTTCCGCGATGCCAGTGGTCAACCGATCCCGATTCCAGAAGACCGCGTCGTGCCGCCCGAGATGGCGCCGCCAGGGCTTGAGATCCGGCCGATCACGATTCCGCCACCGCCCGAATGAGGCGACTCGATGCGGGCTCCAGCGCAAGATCCATGGCGGGCTGGTACGCGCCCTTAGGTATCGTCGCCAGTGCCCTGCTGCTTGCACTCTACGCGCGCGGTGGTCACGGCTGGCTGCTCGGGTTTTGCATGTTGGTTCCATGGCTACTCGCACTGAATAGCATACAAACGTTTACCGGGGCCTTGCTCAGCGGCTGGCTGATGAGCATGGCCTACGTGATGGCGGTGTTCACTTGGTTCGGCACTGCGATCGGCGCCTTCACCGGCATGAGTACGCTGACCGCGACCTTGGCGCTGTGTGCGCTCGCGCCACTGCTGCAGTTACAGGTTCTGGTGTATGCGTTGACACGCCATTGGGTAGGGCGGCGCACGGGTCCGGTGTGGTGCGCGCTCGCCGCTGCTTCGGCCTGGGTGGCCTGCGAATGGCTATACGTCAAGTTGCTCGGCGACACGCTGGGCCATGGCCTCTACCCCTCTGCATATCTGCGGCAACTGGCTGACCTGGGTGGCGCTGCGGGCTTGAGTTTTCTTTTGATCCTGATCAACGAGGCGCTGGCGCTGGCGTTAACGCGTTGGCGACTGGGCGCGCGCACGCTGCTGGCGCCGCTAGCGTCGGCGGCCACGCTGGTGGTTCTGATGTTCGGCTACGGTGCTTGGCGACTGTCCACTCTGCAATCCACACTGTCGGTTCCTGCGCCCTCGATGCGTATCGGCATGGTGCAGTCGGCGATCATCGACTACGAAAAACTGCGCAGCAAAATCGGCGCTTATGCAGTCGTCCGCCAAGTGCTGGACACCCACTTTGCGCTGTCACGCGCGGCCATCGAACAACATGACGTGGATGCGCTGCTCTGGTCTGAAACCGTCTACCCAACCACCTTCGGGCATCCGCGCAGCGCCGATGGCGCAGCATTGGATCAGGAGATTTTTGACTTCGTCACCACCGCTGGCGTGCCTCTGGTGTTTGGCACTTACGACATTGATGACAGCGGCGAATACAACGCTGCGGCCTTTGTCGAACCCGGCAAGGGCCTGCTTGGCTACTACCGAAAGACGCATCCATTTCCGTTGACCGAACATGTACCCAGTTGGTTGGAACGTCCAGTAGTTCGACGCTGGTTGCCGTGGATGGGAAGCTGGCAAGCAGGAAACGGCGCACGCGTATTCCCACTGCGCACAGCAGATGGCCGCGCGTTGAATGTGCTGCCGCTGATCTGCCTGGACGCAGTGCGCCCGAGCCTCGCCATCGACGGCACGCGATTGGGCGCGCAGGTGATTTTGAGTTTGTCGAATGATTCCTGGTTCAGCGCCGGTGCGATTGGCGCAGAGCTGCATCTTTCAGTCGCAGCGTTCCG
>JANNWF010000108.1:0-5963 GCA_031408455.1 Pseudoxanthomonas sp.
GATGGCACAGCGCTCACCGTGGGCACTGCGACGCGAACCGGGCTGAGGTTCTCCGTCCTCTTGTCTCCGTCAGAGCGCGGAAGACTTCGCTCGTTCAACGGCTTGCTCGCGCAGCTGGGCAAAAACCTCGGTCGCTGACGCATTCCACACCACCCAGTTATGCCCGCCGTCGCGCGGCAAGATGTGGGACGGTTCCAGCGCGGGGGCGATCACGGGCACGGTGTTGGCCAAGCGGTCGTCTTCGCCATAGGCCAACCAGATCCGCGCTCGTTGCTGCGGATCGCGACCGAGTAGTTGAATGTGCCGCCACAGTTCGCGCTCGAAATTGCTGCTGTCCATCGCGGCGGGCGCAGGTCCGGCTTGCCATTCCAGCACGCCGCCGGCGTCGGCAATTTCGCGCAGCAACTGACGCTTGCCAAGGTAGGGTGCCATCAGCACCAGATGGTCGAGCATGCTGGGGTTGGCCTGATCCACGATCAAGCTACCCATTCCGCCCATCGATGCGCCCATCAGGATGATGCGTTGATAGCCTCCGGCGCGCGCTGGCTCCAGCAATTCACTGCGCACGCGCGCCGCCAAGCCGCCGTCCATGTAGTAGGCGAGGGTGGCGCTGGTCAGCTGCACGTCGACTTCCGGCCAACCCGCATGAATGGCCTCGGCAACGCTGTATTTCTGCATCACTTCGACATTGTCGCGTCGGCCGGGCAAGACAATGACCAGCGTCTTTTGATCGGGCTCGCCTGTGCCGAGAATGGTCTGCGTGGGTATCGGTAACTCGGTGTTACCGACATTGCCGCAGCCGACGAGGGCGAGCAGTAGGGTGCCCGCAGCAAACAGGCCGAAGGCACTGAAGCAACGATTGTCGCGCACGGGGTTTGCCTGCAGGGTGGGAGGTAGGATTAGCGCTGAGTCTGCGTGCACGGCAGGTCAATCCCACTCTCGCCGTGCCTTCACCCCTTCCCAAACACCAATGCACTGCCGACAAGATCCACCGCTACTACGTCGCCAATGCCGTATTCGCCCGCCAAAATGCGGTTCGCCAATGGGTTCTCCAAGTTCTGTTGTATCGCGCGCTTCAGAGGCCGCGCACCATAGACAGGATCAAAACCAAGCTCGGCCAGCCAGTCCAGCGCGCTGTCGCTGACTTGCAGCTGCAGCTGGCGCTCGCTCATACGCTTGCCGAGATAGGAAATCTGGATGCGCGCGATCTCGCGAATTTCGGCCTTCGCCAAGGGGTGGAACACCACCAGCTCGTCTAGTCGATTGATGAACTCGGGACGGAAATGCGCTTGCACCACGCCCATGACGGCGGCCTTCATCTTGGTGTAGCTCTCGGCGCTGTCGTCGCTGAACTCCTGGATCTGCGCCGAGCCCAGATTGGAGGTCATGACGATGACGGTATTGCGGAAATCCACCGTCCGGCCCTGGCCGTCGGTCAAGCGGCCGTCGTCCAGCACTTGCAGCAGGATGTTGAAAACGTCGCTGTGCGCCTTCTCGACTTCATCCAGCAACAGCACGGAGTAAGGCCGGCGACGCACGGCTTCGGTGAGATAGCCGCCTTCTTCATAGCCTACATAGCCCGGCGGCGCACCGATCAGACGCGCGACCGAGTGCTTCTCCATGAACTCGCTCATGTCGATGCGAACCATGGCGTCGTTGGAGTCGAACAGGAACTCGGCCAAGGCTTTGCACAGCTCGGTCTTGCCGACGCCGGTCGGGCCCAGAAAAAGGAAACTGCCGTTGGGTCGATTGGGATCCGATAGGCCTGCGCGTGAGCGACGAATGGCGTCTGACACGGCGCGCACCGCCTCGTGCTGACCGATCACGCGGGAGTGCAGGGCATCCTCCATTTTCAGCAACTTCTCGCGCTCGCCTTCCAGCATCTTGCTGACCGGAATGCCGGTCCAGCGTGCCACCACACCGGCAATTTCCTCGGCTGTCACGCGCTGTTGCAGCAGCTTGAAGCCCTTTTGTTCGGCTTCCTGCGCCGACAACAGCTGCTTCTCCAGTTGCGGTAGTTGGCCGTATTGGATTTCTGACGCGCGTTGTAAATCCTGCCGACGATGGGCGGATTCCAGCTCGGTTTTCAGCTGTTCGATCTGTTCCTTGATCTTCGCGGTGCCCGATACCGCGGCCTTCTCGGCCTTCCAGATTTCCTCCAGATCGTTGTAGTCGCGTTCGAGGATGCCGATCTCGGTCTCCAAGTCGGCTAAGCGTTGTTTGCTCTCGGAGTCCTTCTCTTTCTTCAGAGCCTCGCGCTGAATTTTCAGTTGGATCAGCCGCCGTTCCTTGCGGTCCATCACTTCCGGCTTGGAGTCGATCTCCATACGGATGCGCGAGGCCGCTTCGTCCATCAGATCAATGGCTTTGTCGGGCAACTGACGGTCGGCGATGTAGCGGTGCGATAGCGTGGCCGCGGCGACGATGGCGGGATCGGTGATCTCGACGCCGTGATGGACGGCGTAGCGCTCCTTCAGGCCGCGCAGGATGGCGATGGTGTCCTCGACCGAAGGTTCACCGACGAACACTTTCTGGAAGCGACGCTCCAACGCTGCGTCCTTTTCGACGTACTTACGGTATTCGTCGAGTGTGGTGGCACCGATGCAATGCAGCTCGCCTCTGGCGAGTGCGGGCTTCAGCATGTTGCCAGCGTCCATCGAGCCCTCGGCCTTGCCGGCACCGACCATGGTGTGCAGCTCGTCGATGAAAAGAATCACCTGGCCTTCCTGCTTGGCCAGATCGGTTAGCACGCCCTTGAGGCGCTCCTCAAACTCACCGCGAAACTTGGCCCCGGCGATCAGCGCGCCCATGTCCAGCGATAACACGCGCTTGTTCTTCATGCCCTCGGGCACTTCGCCATTGACAATGCGCTGCGCGAGTCCTTCGGCGATGGCGGTCTTTCCGACGCCGGGTTCGCCGATCAGCACCGGATTGTTCTTGGTGCGGCGCTGCAGCACCTGGATGGTGCGGCGGATTTCTTCATCGCGACCAATCACCGGATCAAGCTTGCCCGTCTCGGCCAGCGCGGTTAGATCAATGGTGTATTTGGACAGGGCTTGGCGCGCTTCCTCGGCATTCGGTTCATTGACCTTGTCGCCGCCGCGCAGGGTTTCGATGCCGCGTTCCAACGCGGCCTTGTTCGCGCCCGCAGCTTTCAGCGCCGCACCTGTTTCGCCCTTGTCGTCAATGCAGGCCAAGACGAACAGCTCGCTGGCGATGAACTGGTCGCCACGCTGCTGAGCGAGCTTGTCTGTGACATTGAGCAAACGGGAGAGGTCGTTGCCAAGGCTGATGTTGCCTGCCTGACCGCTGACCTTGGGTAATTTGTCCAGTGATTCGGTCAGGCGTTGCCGCAGCGCCGTTACATTGACACCGGCCTGTGCTAGCAAGGGCCGCGTGCTGCCGCCGGTCTGGTCCACTAAGGCGGCCAGCAGGTGGGCGGGTTCGATCAAGTTGTGATCGCGGCCAACGGCCAGCGACTGGGCGTCGCTGAGTGCCTGTTGAAACCGCGAAGTAAGTTTTTCCATGCGCATGGAAGCTATCCAGAAGGGCGGGCGGAGCGATCCGCGATGCTCTTGTGAATGCGGCTTTGCGGGGGCCGATTCAAGGTGCTGACGTGCTGGTTTTGCGGCTAGGAATTGATCCAGATCAAACTGGCCATCCGCCCGCTGCGGCCATCGCGGCGATGCGAATAGAACTGTTGGCTGTCGCGGATGGTGCAGTGGTGACCACCGTAGACGTCACCGACACCGGCGGCCTGCAGACGCTGGCGGGCGAGGGCGGGCAGGTCGCAGAGCCAATGGCCTGGTCGGGTGGCAGTGAAGGCGCTCGTGGCGGTGGCATCGCTGTCGACGAATGCAGCGCGAACTTCCTCGCCGACTTCGTAAGCCAAAGGCCCCGCTGCCGGACCAAGCCACGCCATCAGTTGGTTGCTTGGCGTGTTCATCGCGGCGATGGTGGACTGCAAAACGCCTGCCGCAAGACCTCGCCAGCCTGCATGGGCAGCGGCAATCTCGCTGCCATCTTTGGCGCAAAACAGTACGGGCAGGCAATCGGCGGTGAGGATCGCCAGTACGGTATTCGAGTGGGAGGTAACCGCAGCATCAGCAATCGGCTCGCCAATCTCTGTTCTTGTGGGAGCGCCCGA
This sequence comes from Pseudoxanthomonas sp., assembly GCA_031408455.1. Lineage (GTDB taxonomy): Bacteria > Pseudomonadota > Gammaproteobacteria > Xanthomonadales > Xanthomonadaceae > JANNWF01. The sequence continues at coordinate 4,148 of JANNWF010000108.1, forward strand.
AGGCACGATGCTGTTGCTTCGAGCAAGCGCATCGCGCCTTCCGGCCCCCCCACAAGCGCTTTGTTGGGGCTCACGGGTTGCTCGATGGGTGGCGGTGCCATGAACCTGATTGAGCCATAGCGGCGGCGCGGGAAGATCGAGAATCCTATTCAGGGCAACGCGGTTGGGGGTCACGTTGATCGGATCATCACCACAACGCGCACCCAGATTGAAGTCATCGAACGGCGGTAGGGACGTACCCACGCCACCCCCACGACGCAACGTGGTTAATGCACGGACGCCAGCCGGTGCAGGCCATTCCGCGCGCAGCACCGGTAAACCTGACCAATCCATCAGCGGGTCCGCCTCAGTCACCCGAGCTCATTCCACCGCTGCCACCGAGGCGGCGCGCAAAGCCACCAGCAAGGCCTGCAAATCCGCCGGCCGCGGCGCATTGGCTTCCACCAGCGCGCCGCCAAACGGATGCGTGAATTGCAGTCTCTCGGCATGCAAGGCTTGCCGGCGAAAGCCGCGCAGCTTCTCGATCACGTCCGCTGAGGCCCCGCGTGGCAAGCGCAGGCTGGCCCCGTAAAGCTGATCGCCCAGCAAGTTCAGGCGCAGATGCGCCATGTGCACGCGGATCTGGTGGGTACGGCCACTCTCCAGATTCACCTGCAAGCTGGTGAATCCGCGAAAGCGCTCGCGAACGCGATATTGGGTGGCAGCGGGGCGGCCTTCATCGGTGACCGCCATGCGCAAGCGATCTACCGGATGGCGGCCAATCGGCGCATCCACACGGCCACCGGCGACCGGCTCGCCTTGCACTACAGCCTCGTATTGACGATGAATCAGCCGATCCGACAGCAAGGCCACCAGCGCGGTGTGGGCACGCACGCTGCGGGCGACCAACAGGCAGCCGGAGGTGTCTTTGTCCAAGCGGTGGACGATGCCGGCGCGCGGCAACGCCGCCAAGTTGGGATCGAGATGCAGCAGCGCATTGACCAAGGTGCCGGTCGGATTGCCGGCACCCGGATGCACCACCAAACCCACCGGTTTGTTGAGGATGAGCAGGTCGGCGTCCTGGTAAAGGATGTCGAGATCGATGGCCTCGGCCAACGCGTCGCCCACCTTGGCGATGCTTGCCTCCAGTTCGATGCATTCACCGCCGCGCAGGTTGTCGCGTGGCCGCACGTGCCGACCATCCACGCGCAGCTCGCCGGTCTTGATCCATTCACTCAGGCGTGCACGTGAATAGTCGGGAAACAGCTTTGCCACCGCCTGGTCCGTGCGCAAACCCGACAACTCAACCCCAGCGATGGCGCGGTGGCTGATCGTGGTGACGTGTTCGGCTTGGCTGACACCGGCGTCAATAGCCGTCGTTCGAAGTATGTTCATGGCCGCAATGCTTAATGGAGGCCCGCAGCGGCATCGGCTATCATTCGCCGCTCGCCGTTGCGGCGATCCCTCTACCCTCCGGACCCTCATGATCCGACATTCCGGCCTGTTGCGCCTGTTCGCATTGCTCTTCGTCCTTTTGCTGGCCAGCGGCTGCTCGCGATTCTTTGATCGCGACGACCCGCTTGAAGTCTTGCCGGTGGAGCAGATGTACGAAGAAGCCAAGACCGCGCTTCGAAACGGCAACACCTCGCGTGCCGAGCGCTATTACAAGCGCTTGATCGCGCGCTTCCCATTCGGTACCTATACCGAGCAGGCGCAGTTGGAATTGGCGTACGTGGAATTCCGCAGCGCCAAGGGCGAAGAAGCGCTGTCGACGCTCAATCGATTCCTCAAGACCTACCCGACGCACCCGCACATCGCCTACGCCTACTACCTGAAG
>JANNWF010000109.1:0-5901 GCA_031408455.1 Pseudoxanthomonas sp.
GCTGGCATGGCTGCAAGCGCAGCCAGAGGATGGCGCTTCCGGCCTCGCCCTGCTGGCCGATATCGACGCCTTGCAACAGGCACCAACCTGCGCAGAATGTCGCCGCCGCTTGGCCAATGGGTTGTGGTCGCTGCTGACACCGCCTGCCAATGCACCGGCCCAACGGCCGCGTCTAGATCGGCTGGGTCAGGCGTATCTGGACTCAATTGCGCCGGCTGAGGAGGAGCAATGAGCATGAGGATTGTTGCGTCAAGTCCCACGCGCGTCATCCCCGCGCAGGCGGGGATCCAGTGCTCTTGCAAGCCTCACCAAGTGCCGCGAGCACTGGATTCCCGCCTGCTGCGCCGGAATGACGAGTTCGTATGAATGGGACCAGCGAAATGCCGCTGAGCAATTGGCTCCAATATGACTGGGTCGTGATTACGCTGGTGCTGTTGGCCGCCTCCGTCGCGATGCTGCGGGTGCTGCGGAATGCCGCCGTCGCGCGCGGCGTGTTGATTGCTCTGCAGCTGCCCTGCGCCTTGCTGTTACTGGTCGCGTTGCTACTGCGCGACGCGCCGTTGACCGGTAGCATGATTGTGCTGACAGAAGGTGCCAGTCGAGCCGACTTAGTCACGTCCAGTGAGCCGGATGACGAGTCAAGTTCGGATGAGTCGCTGCCGCCCGTCATCGCGTTGGGTAGCGTCGATTTCGAGCACGCTGGCCTTGCGCGCGCACCCGATCTTGCGACCGCGCTGCGGCGCTATCCAGGCATCAGCCACGTGCACGTGCTCGGTCACGGCCTGCAAGCGCATGACCGCGAGGCGCTGGGTGATCGCGAGCTGAGCTTCGCACCGCCAGCAACCCCAGATACCGCAGATACCGCAGCCGCCTTGGTCGAGTGGGAGTTGCCAAGCGTAGTCAATGCTGGCGCAGTGTGGCGCCTTCGCGGACGTGTTCGCGGCGATGTCACTGCGATTGAATTGCGCGATCCCGCCGACGGCTTGGAAGCCAGCACGACGCCGGCTGCCGATGGTCGCTTTGAATTGCTCGGGACCGCGCGGGCGGCGGGGCCGGTACTGTTTGTGCTGCGCCTTCGCGATGGCGAAACCACACTGCAATCGTTGCCAGTGCCGATCAACGCGGTGGTAGCAAACCCCATGCGCGCGCTGCTATTGGCGGCCGTGCCCTCGCCCGAGCTGAAGTACCTGCGGCGTTGGGCCAGCGACGCGGGCGTTGTCTTGGACAGTCGTATCAGCCTCGCACCCGGGCTCACCCAAGCGCGCAACCTCGCAGCCATTGACGCGGCGATGCTGGCGGAACTTGATTTGCTCATTGTCGATGAACGCAGCTGGCCGAATTTGACCCGCCAAGTGCCTGCACTGCGCGAGGCGATAGGCAAGGGCTTGGGCGTGTTGATCCGAATCACCGGGCCGGTGCCGGCGGCAGTGCAGGCCGATTGGCGTGCGCTAGGGCTTGCTGTTGAACTCGCGACCAATACGCCGCGTGCGGTCCATCTCGATGATGGCGCGGCTGTCGTGGCGGGGGAACGGCTGCACGCGTGGCCGCTCAAGCTCAATGGTAGCGACCACGTTGAGGTGCTGCGCGATACCAAAGAACGGCCAGTGGCGGTTCGTCGACCGCTAGGTCAAGGACGTTTGGGTCTGCTCGCACTCACCGACAGCTTTCGGCTAGCCACGCGGGGCGAGCCTGCGCGGCATGCCACCTTGTGGTCCAACTTGTTTGCCGACTTGGCACGTGGCCGCGCCGAGCCGGCGCTTGATTTGCCCGAACTCGCGGTGGTCGGCCAACGCGCGGTAGTGTGTGGCGGAGGCGATGGCTTGCGTCTGCAGATGCCTGGCGCACAACCGGTGTTGCTGCTGAATGATCCCGCCGCTGGAAATTGCGCTGCTTTTTGGCCGACCAGCGCGGGCTGGCACAGCGTGTTGGCTGGTGCAACAGTGCCACCCGTCGAAGCGACCAACAACCCGCTCGCAACATCCCGCACCGCCGCGACGTTCTACGTCTTCGACCCTCCGCAAATCGACAGCATGCTCGAGCAAAATACGCTGGTCGCCACGGCCGCCTTGGTCAATCGACAGTCACCGCCGACAGCAATCGCCAATCCCACCGAGCACTGGCGTCGCGCCGCTTTGTTGTTGTGGTTGATCGTGATGGCCGCCAGTTGGTGGCTGGAACGCCGCATTCGGCAAACCCCGCCAACAGCGAGCGACGCTAGCGCCCGTATACAGCATGGTCGCCACGCAGGCTGAAAAGGCCTGCCTCCGTTGAAATCGTGGGTTGCGCTCAAGGAGCGTGATCTGCTGCATCAGATGCGCCAGCTTCACCTATGCCAGCCAGCGTGCGCGCACTTTCGTCCAGCGCGTCTTGCCGCTGTACGGCTGGCCGTGGCGCAGCAATAATCCCTGTAGTTGCTGGCGTGCCGTCAAGCGTGCCGCCACCGCATCCTCGCGCGCGCGGGTACGACTGTCGAACTAATCCGTCGCGCGTGTCCGCAAACTCAAATCATCGGCGGCGTTTGGACTGGCTAGATGCACACGGTTGCGGCCTTCGCGCTTGGCTCGATACAGCGCGCGATCGGCGGCGGCGATCCATTCGTCGGTGTTGCTCAACACCTCAAGACTGATCATGGCGACACCAAAACTGCCGCTGCAGGGGATCAGACTTTCGCTGAATGCAAACGGATGCGCCAAGCTCGCGCGTGCGTCCTCGGCGATGCGAAGCGCCTCGGCTTCGTCCGCCGATTCGACAATGATGATGAACTCCTCGCCGCCCCAGCGACCCAGCTTGGCGCGCTCGGGCAGGGCGTCGCGCATGCGCGTTGCGCTGCCGCGCAGCACTGTGTCACCGGCCATATGACCATAGCGATCATTGATCTGTTTGAAGTGGTCAAGGTCAACCAAGATCAAACACGCCGCGCCATTCGCCCGCCCGCGATGCCAGGCCGACTCGATGTGGCCGAGCATGGCGCGCCGATTGTCGATGCCAGTCAGCGCATCGGTGGTCGCCATGTGTTCGAGGCGCTCACTGGTCTTCAGCAAGGTGGCGTGCAACTGCGCCAGCTGGTCGCGGTTGGCGCGTAGCTCGGCATTGGCGCGACGCATGGTGCGCACGCGGAAATAGAGCAGGGTAAGCACCGCGATCAAGGCGACCATGCCACTGATCAGCGCAACGCCGAAGTAACGCTGGCGGGTGAGCAGCAGGTCCTTGATCTGACTCTCGTTGGTCAGCTGTTGTCGCTCCATCCGCGACTGCTCTTGTTCAAGACTGGCTTCCAGCACCGCAATACGGCGGCCGGCCACATCCATCGCCAACTCTTTATCCAGCTTCTGATGCGCCTTGCGGGTGACATAGGCACTGGTGGCATCACCTAGACCGAGCTCAAGTTCAGCCACCACATCCAGCGCTGCCCGTTCAAGGATGCGGTCGCCCAGTTTGCGCGCGGCCTCCAAGGTTTTACGGGCGTCCAACAGCGTTTCCGCGGTGGCGCCGCGCGCGCTGTAAACGCGTACTCGGCTCAGCCCCAGCAGCACCTGGTCACGCACGGCCACGCGGTCGAACTCCAGCCATGCGCGGTCGACCCAGCGTTTGGCTTCTTCCCAGTGGCCACGCACCAATTCGAGGTCGGCCATACGGCTGTACGCATTGACCTTGTTGGGCGCATTGCCGGATTCCTCGGCCATGGTGACGGCTTGCTCGATGAACACCGCGGCTTCATCAAAGCGCTCCATGTTCATCAGCGAGATGCCAAGTTCAGCCGTCAATATGATGGCTTCGCGGCGATTGCGGCGCTGGATTTGCGAGAGTGCTTCCCGCAGATATTCGGTGCCGCGCTCTTCGTCATCGAGATTGCGATACAGCACGCCCAGCAAACGCAGGCTGCGCGCGATCTCGGCTTTGTCCACATCCGCACGGGCGAGTTCCAGCGCCTCTTTGTGCACGATGACTGCATCACTAAAGCGACCGGTGCGGCCGTGCAACATGCCGATGGAGTTCAGTTCGTGCGCCAGCCAAACACCGCCGCTGCCTTCTCGTAATCGTTGCGCGGCGGCGGTGAACGACTTCAGCGCCTCGTCAAACTGCCCTAACTTGCGTTGCAATACGCCTTGGTTGTGGTCGAGCAGGGTTTGCCACTGTGGGTTCGGCATTCGCGTTAGTTCGGCCTGCATCAGTTGCAACGCGGCCTGCGCGCGATCCAGCCGATTGCGATGCGTATTGACCACCGCGATCGCCGTCAACGCAGCAAAGCGTAGGTCCGGCTTGCCGATCTCCTCGCTCGCTTGGTCGAGTTCATCGAGCAGGGCGAAGGTGGCCGCTTCATGCTCGAGTTCGGTCTCAAATTCGATCAAGGCCAAGGTGGCCCAGGCGTGGGTGGTCGGATCCTTGGCGGCCTTGCGCATGGCCTCGGCTTGATCTCGCAAGTCAGTGGCCGAGCGATCCATCGTCGCTCGCAGCGCGCGAACTGCCGCCGGCTGCGAGGCGAATTCGGCGTGCGCAGTAAGTGTTTCCGCGCGCAGCTGGAGTACCAGCGAGCACAGCAGCAACGCAAGTAGCCAGCGTAGCGTCGTCATGCGGCCAGTATGCCGCAGCGCTGGTGACCAACAGCAGCGCAAGAACAGGCCGGACGTCACAATTTGCAGCCGCTCAGGGCGGCGTCGGATCAACGGCGTTTTCGCGGGTCCAAGCGGTCGTGGAACGGTTATCGCTGGCTGGCACACGCCGCATGTAGGCGTCGCCGGTCATGATCGACCACAGCTTGCCGAAGCGCCGGAACACGCTCTCGCTGATATAGGGCACGCCATGGCGCGCGCAGATGGCCTGCAGTTTCGGCGCCGCTTGCCGATACTTCAGCATCGGCAGATCGGGCCAAACGTGGTGCTCGATCTGGTAGTTGAGATAGCCCTGCATGAAGTCGGCAAGATCGCTGCCACCGGTGTAATTCACCGAGCCCGTGACTAGGCGCAATGCGAAGTCGCCACGATCCTTGAAGTGATCGTCGAACCGATACACATCATCGCCGGCATGATTCGGGACGATGATGAAAAACGCGTGCACGTTGGTGATGACCTCGGCGAGCAGGGAGTTGATCAATACCGCTGCCCACGCCCACGTCCCCAACGGCAAGAATAGGGCCGGCAGAACCCCAAAACGTAGCGCCGCATAAGGCAGCACGCAGCGGATCCAAAAGTGCAGCGCGCGCGGGGTGATCGGCAGCAGCAGGCGCTCGCCGGGATACAGCAAGCGCCAGGTGTTGGCCATCTCGGCGGCCGCACGCGCGGGTTGCTCGGAGCGGCGCGCGCGCAGCTGCTCGCGCCACGCCCAGAACGTGTTCGGCGCGTAGTAGCTGAACTTCCAGGTCGCCATCAATAGCACGATCAGCAGCCATTTCAGCGGCTTCGGAGTCGCGCGCAAACGCAGCAGCCAGGCGTTGTGTTCAACCAGATCCGGGTCCGCCAATTCGCCGGTATGAAAGTGATGCAGCTGGTTATGCTCGTGCGCCCACGCCTGCGGATGGATCCAATCCGGCCAGTCAAGAAAGCGCCGCCAGCCGCGCGCATAGCGAGCACTGGTGTAACGCTTGGGAACATCGGGCACGCGGTCGTAACCGCGATGCATCACATGGTGGGTGACCATGGTCCAACGTGCCGAATTGCCGAGGCCCATCAACAAGGCACTCAGTGGATTCGGCGCGATCCAAGCGGTGGCGTAGCCCAGCGCACTGCGGCCCCAGCGCTCCATCCTGCGCAGGTGGTCGATATCGGCCTGGCCAAGTTCGGCTACCAACTCGGCGCGCAAAGCCTGCACATCCGCGGCAAAGGCATCGCGATCGATCGCAGGCGGGCGGAGCAAGAGCAACACCGGCTCATCGAGAACCTGACACAGTCGCAACAACACTTTCAA
>JANNWF010000110.1:0-7239 GCA_031408455.1 Pseudoxanthomonas sp.
CCCGCCACCCAGACCCAGATGAACTCAACCCAGCGGGCCAAGGCGCCAAGGCCCGCCCTACGAAAACCAGGCGTATTGCGTTGACTCAGCGAAGCCGACTCGGAATCACCGAACCATCAAAAAAACAGGAAGTACATCCAGTAAGCCTGCTGCGCCAACACGATCAACCAGAACACCGCTTGGTAGGAGACCTTTCGGGTCTTGTGACGGAATGCTTGTTGGGCGAGCAATGCGCCCGGCCACCTACCAGCAAGCTCCACCAAGTGCAGTGAATATTCGGACACTCGGCTGCGTCCGCTCTGCGCGCTGCTCTTGTCGATCGAATACTGAAAAAAGCTGACAAAGCTAGCGGCGATGTAAACAATCGCCAGCCACTCCGCGCCCTCGCGCCAAAGCTGGACGCTTGCCATCGCTGGCATGCTGAGCAGCAACAAGAAAACTGGCGCTTTCAGCACCCACCCGCCTGCAGAGCTGCCGGTCCGACGCAATGGTTTGTTAGCCATTCAATTGTCGGGCGCGCTTGCTCTGCAGCCTTGCGAGGCTTGATCCTGATCGCAGCGCGATCCAGCGTCATGTCACCCGCCAGCCGCAAGTGCACCGCGCGTGGGCATCCTTTGGGGTCCTTGCCGGCGACGAACAGCACCGCGTCGCCCACCGCAGGGCGACGCTGACCGTGCATCGCCGAAATATGCGCGAACAGGTCTGGTCCACCAGCATCCGGCGTGACAAAGCCGAAGCCTTTGTCGTCATTCCAACTCTTTACGCGTCCTCTGATCTCATTCAGTTGGCTCAACGCGAATGCCCTTCATCTCCCCCCGCCGAGAAGTATCGCCGAAGTGGAATTCCGCCGAAGCACAGCCGAGATGAGTGCCTGGTCAAGGCATGGACATCGTTGACAAGCAGCGGAGATCCCTCAGCCCGCTTGCTCCAGCCGCGCCCGCAGTGACGTAATGTCCGGATGGTTGGGATCAAGCTCGATGGCTTGCTCCAAGGCTTTGCTGGCGCGCTCGGTTTCGCCAGCACCCAAGCGTTCGGTGGCATAGCCGATCAATGCGGCGGCCAAGCGTCGCTTCATGTCCGGCAGCGCGGTGTCGCTTGCTGCCAGCGATTGCAATCCTTCCAGATACCCGCGCGCGGCACCCAATTTGTTGGATCCCAGCGCCGCTTCGAACTGCTGGCGAGTCGCCGCTGGCAACTCGGACATTCCTTGCTTGGCAGCGACATTGGCCGGCTCTATCGAGAGCACGCGTCGGTACAAATCCCACGCGCTTTCACCCGGCGGATACATCAAGTTGCCGGCGGTCCGTGCCGCTGCGGCAGCAGTCAGCGCTTGTTGCACGCTGGCTTGTTGCTCGGGTGACAGGACTCCCGACGCAAGACTCCCTCGAGACTGTTGCAGTTCGCGCAATCGCGCGCGCACCGCGCTCAAGCCGGGCACGTTGGCATCGGTGGCAGCTGCTTCGTCCAGGAGACCCGCGGCGCGATCAAATGCGTAGTCGGATATCAGGGGTGCGGCTTGTTGCAGCAAACTCGTGGCGATGCGCCGCAAGCCGGCTTGCGCCTCGACATTGGCCGGTTCGCGCGCTAGGGCGCTGCGATAGCGATCGCGCGCATTGTTGCCGGCGGGTGAAATCAGCCGGCGCTGCTTCAGCAAGGCGTCGGCTTCGGCGATCAAGCTGCTGACGCCCGCCTCGATCTGCTGCCGCGCCTGCGCCACCCGTCCGCGTGCGTCCGGCAATCCGAGGTGTCCGGACTCGACGGCGGCCACCGCATCGACTTGCAGCTGTGCCTCGTCAAATTTGCCGGCATCCACAAGGCCACTTGCGCGTTCCAACAACAGGGTAAGTGCCTCGCGGCGACCCGTGAGGGCGACACTGCTGGTGGGATCCAGCTCCAGCGCCTTGCCATACAAAGCCAAGGCACTGTCTTCCGAATTGTCCAAGCGGCCCGCGGCAAGCGCGTCCTGGGCCTTTGCAATCACGTCGCCCATCGCGCCATCGAGTTGCTCGCGGCCGCGAACGTCGTCCTCGATGGCATTGATTTCACGCTCTGGCGCGCCGTTCACGCGTGCCTCCGCCAACGCCGTCTTGGCGTCGGCTACGCGATCATCGGCGAGCGCTTTCCGGGCCTTCACCAGCCAAGCGTCAGCCACCCGCATCAGGCCCTCACGAGCAGTTTGATTGTCGGGATCGACAGCACTCACTTGCCGGAACAACTCGCTCGCTCCGGGCGGCTGTGTGCCGCTCAATCGACCTTGGGTGAGAGCCTGTTCGGCCTGAAGCAGCAACTCTTCGGTGCGACTTGGGATGATCAGGTCGCGCAATGGTTCGCGCAACGAATAGCCAAGCAGCAGAACCACCAGCGGAAGCAGCAGCCACGCCCACAGCGGCGTTCGCGTCTTGCTGACCTCGGCATCCGACGCCGCGGCTTGCCGGCGGCGGCCACGGCGCGAGGGCTGCGAAAGGGCTTGGCCGATTTCGCCAAGCTCGGGCTCTTCGCCGTTGTCGCTCAGCGCAGGCTCGCGACGGCGGGTGGGTTGTTCGACGGCGGCCTTCTGCGCAGCGGCTTGCTGGGCCGCAGTCTCTTCGGAGATGGTTGGCCACTTGACCGGCCACGAACGCGGACCGCTGAGGGTCTGCTCCATATCGGCGATGACTTCGGCCAACTCAGCGCCGGTTTGCAGGCGTTCGTTAGGGTCTTTCGCCAGCATGGTGTCGATCAGCGGCTGCAACTTCGCCAACGCTTGCGGCAAGCGCGGCACAGGTGCCGACAGGTGCATCATCCCCACCGAGACCCAATCCGCTGCATCGAATGGCACCGCGCCGACGGCCATTTCGTGAAAGACGATGCCAAGGCTATACAGATCGGCTCGGCCATCGACCGGCGCGCCGGATGCTTGCTCAGGCGCCATGTAGTGGGGCGTGCCGAGGATGGTGCCAGTCATGGTCATGCGCTTGTTGTCTTGCGCACGTGCGATACCAAAATCGCTGAGCACGGCGGCACCATCGTCGCGCAGCAAGATGTTGTCGGGCTTGATGTCGCGGTGAATGACGCCGCGCTTGTGCGCATAGTCCAAGGCCAGGGCCATCTCACGTGTGACCCGCAGGCAGAACGCTAAATCGCCTGCGCCCAAGCTGCGATTGAGCACCGGTCCGCCGGACAAATACTCCATCGCCATGTAGTGCAGCTCTCCGGCACGACCGACATCGTGAATCTGCACCACGTGGCGATGCCGCAAGCTGGCAGCGATACGCGCCTCACGCAGGAATCGCTCACCGAACTCGGCATCACCATGCAAGGTAGGCGACATCACCTTCAAGGCGACTTCGCGTTGCACGGATTCCTGCATCGCGAGGTACACGGTGGCCATGCCGCCGCGCCCAAGCGCACGCACGATCCGATAGCCGGGAATCTCGATCATCCTAAAAATCGCTGCCTTGAACTGCCACGCGCCTGCTCGATGCCAATCTGTGGGCAGGATAGCAAGGCAGGACAGACTTTACGGCCCGCTATGGCCAGCGACGAACTTCGTTAACACCTGCGATGGCCGACATCCGCGCCAACAGCGCATCCAATTGCTCGAAGTCACTCACTTTGAGTGTGAAACGCAGCTCAGCAATGCCGCTGTCGGCATCGACCCGGCTATTCAAACCAAGAATATGCGCGTTGCCGCTGCCGATGACATTGGTCAAGTCCTTCAGCAGCCATTTGCGGTCATAGCCGCGTACCAACACATCCACGCCAAAACTCTGCGCGCGGCCACGGCCCCACTCCACTGGTAGCAGTCGTTCAGGATGGACGGCAGCGAGGCGCTGCAAAGCCACGCACTCGCGACGATGAATGCTGACGCCGCGCGCTTGCGTGAGGTAGCCCATGATCGGATCCCCGGCGACAGGCTGGCAGCAGCGCGCCATTTGAGTCAGCAAGTTGCCAACGCCTTCGATGGTGAAACCGGCCGCGGGCTTGGGAGGCCGCGCCAAGGCCGCCGCTGGTAAGGCTGCAAGCGTGCGTGCCGATTCAGGCACCGGTTGCGCCGCCTCATGCAGGACGCGCGCGACTTGCCCGGCGCTGACATCACCCAGCGCCACCGCCACATAGAGCTCTTCGAGCTTTTGCAGCTTCAGTTTGGGCAGCACCAGTTGGATATCCAGCTGGTGCAAGGCCAAGCGCTTGAGTTCGCGATCCAACAGGTCTTTGCCGGCGGTCAGATTGCGCGCTTGATCGAGCCGATGAAACCAAGCCCGTACCTTGTCACGTGCGCGCGAACTGGCGAGAAATGAGTTGTGGGCGAGCAGCCAATCGCGACGCGGCTCGGCACTTTTGGCGGTGAGTATCTCGATGCGATCACCACTGCTCGGCTGGTGACCCAAGGGCACGATGCGCCCGTTGACCTTCGCACCGCGACAACGATGCCCCACTTCGGTATGCACGTGATAGGCAAAGTCGAGTACGGTGCCGCCACGCGGCAGGTCTATGACCTCGTTTTGCGGCGTCAGCACATACACCCGATCTTCGATCAATGCGGTGCTGACGTTGGCTTCGGCAGAACCACCGTCTTCCTCGCCGTCGCGCGCTTCCAACAACTGGCGCATCCACGCGATCTTGCGTTCAAAGTCGGCATCGCTGCCGCCGCCTTCCTTGTAGCGCCAATGCGCGGCGACGCCCAATTCAGCGTGCGCGTGCATCTCGAAAGTGCGGATCTGAATCTCGACGGTTTTGCCTTCAGCGCCGATTACTGCCGTATGCAATGAGCGGTAATGGTTACCTTTGGGATGGGCGATGTAGTCGTCAAACTCCTCCGGAACCGGCGTCCACAGACCATGCACCAGTCCCAAGCTGGCGTAACAACTGTCGATATCACGCACCAACACCCGCACCGCGCGGATGTCGTACAACTCGCTGAAGGGCACGCCTTTGCGCTGCAGCTTTTTCCAGATGCTGTAGATGTGTTTGGGCCGGCCGGCGACCTCGGCCTCGATACCCGCCGCTTGCAACACATCACGCAACTGGGTCTTGAAGCCCTCGATGAAGCGCTCGCGATCCGCGCGGCGCTCGTCCAACAGATTGGCGATGCGTCGATAGGTTTCCGGCTGCGAATGCCGGAACGCCAAGTCCTCAAGCTCCCATTTGACTTGCCAAATGCCTAGCCGATTGGCGAGTGGCGAGTGAATGTCGGCCGTGAGTTGAGCGAGCTGACGACGTGCGTCCTCGCTGAGCTTGCCAGCGCCACGCAAACGCACCAACTGTCGGGCCAGCAAGATCAGCACCACTCGCACATCGCGAATGATGGCCAGCAGCAGTCTGCGCAAGCCCTCTGCGCCAGCGCCGCCGCCGCGTTGGGCGTAGATCACCCAGACCTTTTCGGCCTCAGCTTGACCGGCGACGAGTTCGGCCACACCCCCGATCAAGTAACCCGCAGGCACCGGTCCAGCGACGCTTTGACCACTGAAAATGATCGCTGCCCGCAGTGTTTCCGCGTCCGCGTTGAGCGCGTCCAATGCAACCAAAGTGAGCGCAAGTTCGCGCTGCCAATCGGCCGATGGGCTATCTGCCGACGGGATAGCGGGACTCGCCCACGCCAGCAATTCCGTCGGCAGCGCCGGCAAGCCGGGATCGCGGCTTTGCTGCCATTCGAGAACATTGCCAAGGGGTTGATCGGTTCGCTTCACGATGTGGGTTCTGGAAAACGAAACGCCGGAGGGGGCTCCGGCGTTTGGTTATGGCGCGAAGGACTGACGAACTTACTACGGTGGCGCGGTTTGGTAACGAATTCGCAAGGTCTGCGGCAGCGAAACCGCTGCCGGCGAACCGTCATCAATCACCGTGATCGCACAGTCCACCGCGCCGACAACACCCGCCAGACCAGCCAACAAATTGAAGCTGCCCGCACCGCCCGGCTCATTCACCCGTGGCAGCAAGCCACCGACAAAGAATTGCGCTGGGTTGACGCCGCCAACGGCTGCCGGCACACAGGCACCCGCGATCAGACGGGCATCACCGAAACCATCCTTTTGCGTATTCGGACGAACCTCTTGGGTTGCTTCGTCGGTGGCAGTCACTGGCCCAGGTTGCATCTGGGTGGTGAAGTTGAGCGCACTGGCGACGCAGTTCGGTGCTAAGCAGCCACCACTTCCTTCGGTCATCACCAACTCGCCACCCGCCACATTCAAGGTGTAGGTCGGCGGATCATTCACCGCGTTCACCGTGACTTGAAAGGTGCGCGTCGCCGGCGCGGAGTTGCCGTCGCTGGCCGATACCTGCACGTTGGCCACGCCGTTCTTGTTGGCTGCCGGAGTGATCGTCAACGTCCACGGGCTGGCAGAACCGGTTATCACCAAGCTGCCAGGCGGGAACAAGGTCGCGTTATTGCTGGTTACCGTTGGCGTCTGTAAAGGATCACCTTCCGGATCAGTGACGGTGACGCCCAGCGCCAACGGCGTGCCATCTTCGTTCATGCCCTGGTTGCCAATCGCGGCGATGACGGGCTGTTGATTGGAAATGATGCTCGCCGCCAACCACGCGCCGTTGTTGCTGAGGTTGGCATCCGGGCCACCGGCGGCCGGGTCAACAAAGGCGGCGTAGCCGAGCTGGCCAAGTTGACCGGGCGTCGCACTCGCCGACACCACGCGAGTGAGCGTGAACTCGAAGCCTTCGCCTGCAGCGATAGTACCCAGGCTCATCGAAATCGGAAATCCGAATGCCGGACATGCACCGCCACCGATACGCACGCAGGTGCTGCTGCCAGACTCGCCGGCCAACATCTGCGCTGGTTGCGGCTGCCCGGTCTGCGCAATGGCTTGGGGTCCGGTCGCAAATTCGCGCATTTGCACATTCGCTGCTGTAGAAGTCCCGGTGTTTTGTACACGGACAACGTACTGCAGCGATCCAGCCGGCAGCGCGCCGGTGCTGCGTTGATTACTACCCGCCGTGCCGCTGCCAATACCAGTAATGCTAACGGTCACATCGGATGGATTGTTACTGGTACTCGAAGGCTCGAATCCCGAGCTGAAGATCGAGTTGCCACCGCCACCGCCGCCACCCGGGGTCAGTGTGACCAGCGAGTTGGGCACGCTGCATTGCACACCGGGAGCCAACGAGCCACCTTGGGCGGCTGGCACTAGATTGAAGGTCCCCAACGCGTAGTTGACCGTCGTGAAACCGGGCAATGGCGTCGCAGTTTGGGAATTGAACAGCGGTTCGTTGGAGCTGCTCAGCGCGATTCGCAGCCCCGAGCCGCTG